>CAYYBU010000509.1:0-3490 GCA_964469945.1 uncultured Planctomycetaceae bacterium | reverse complement strand
CCGTGATTCCTTTATGGAAGCAAAGGCGACCGCCGAAGTCTGTACGGCTGGTGTGGTTGCCCGTCGGTCGCCTTTGCTTCCATAAAATTGCTCAACTTATTCTGGCGCGGGCCCTAGCTCACGTATGGTAATCGGCGTTCAGCCGCACGTACTCGGCCGTCAGGTCCGTGGTCCAGAATCGCACGCCGGCGCTGCCTTCGCTGAAGGACAGTTCCACGTGCGTGTCGCGCTGGTCGCGGATCGAGGTCGAGACGGCCTTGCCGTCGAAGTCGATGGGCGTTCCGCCGCGATAGAGCAGAAAGCCGTTCACGTGCAAGGTCACGCCGGCCGGATCGAACGGTACGCCCGCATAGCCGGCGGCCGAAACGATGCGTCCCCAGTTGGGATCGGCGCCGTGAATGGCCGTCTTGACCAGCGGGCTGTTGGCCACGGTCTTGGCGATGGCCAGGGCGGCGGGCCGCTCGGCGCAGCCGCTGACGTCGAGGGTGATCAGGTGCGTGGCCCCTTCGCCGTCGCCGGCGATGGCCTTGGCCAGATCGACGCAGACTTCATCGAGCGTGCGGCGGAACAGGGCCAGATCGTCGCCGGCCAGCGGGGCCCCGCCCGCCGCGCCGTTGCCCACCAGCAGCACGGTGTCGTTGGTGCTCATGTGCCCATCGACGCTCATGCAGTTGAAGCTGTCTTCCGCCGCCGCCCGCAGCGCCGTCTGGGCGCTGGCCGGCTCCAGCGCGGCATCGGTCATAATCAGCGCCAGCATGGTGGCCATGTTCGGGCCCATCATGGCGGCCCCCTTGGCCATGCCGGTGACCTGAATTTCCCGCCCCGCAATGGTCACCGTGCGGCCCGCCACCTTGTGAACGGTGTCGGTCGTCAACATACCGCGAGCAGCCGAGATCAAGCAAGCCTCGTTATCGCCCAGCTTGACGGCGGCGGCCGAGATGCCTTGCTCGATCTTGTCCATGGGCAGAAACGCGCCGATTACGCCCGTCGAGAGCACTAGCGCCTGCTCCTCCTCGGCGCCGCAGGCCGCCGCGGCCAAACAGGCCATCCGCCGGGCGTCTTCCAGGCCGCGCTGCCCGGTGCAGGCGTTGGCCACTCCAGAGCAGATCACCACGGCGCGAATGCGGTCGCTGGGCGTGCGGCTGCGATCCAACTCGACCGGGGCCGCAAAGACCAGGTTCTGCGTGTACACCCCCACGCCCGTAGCCGGCGTCTCCGACATGACCAAGGTCAGATCCGGTTTCTGCGGATCGCGCTTGATGCGGCAGTGAACGCCCGCCAACAAAAAACCCTTGGGAACGCGAATGGACATGGTCGTGAGGTCTCCGAAGTGGTCACAATGTATCCGGCACACTCCGTGTGCCGATGGGCAACGGCGCACGGAGTGTGCCGGATACGTTATAGCGCCGTAGTTTCCGGATAGCCGTACATGAGATTGAAGTTCTGCACGGCGGCCCCGGAAGCGCCCTTGATTAAATTGTCCAGGCAACTGATGGTCAACACGCGTCCGCGCACCGCGCGGGCCGTGATGTCGCAGAAGTTGCTGTAGGCCGAGTCTTTCGTGCCCGGCAGGTGATCGACCACGCGGACGAAGGGCTCGTCGGCGTAAAAATCGCGCAAGCACTGCATCACCTGCTCCTCGGTGACGGCGCCCATCGGCTGCGAGTAAGCGGTCGTCAGAATGCCGCGATCCATGGGCACCAACTGCGGCGTGAAAATGACCTCGACCGCCGCGCCGGCCGCGCCGCTGAGGTACTGGTCGATCTCGGGCGTGTGGCGATGGCGGCCGACGTTGTAGGCGCAGAGACTTTCGTTGCACTCGGGGAACAGCGTCGTGAGCTTGGGCGTGCGACCGGCCCCCGACACGCCGCTCTTGGAGTCCACGATGATTCCCGTGGGCTGCACCAGCCCGGCCTTCAACAGCGGAGCCAAGGCCAGAATCGCCGAGGTCGGATAACAGCCCGGATTGGCCACCAGCCGCGCCGGCGGAATCTCCGTGCGGAACAACTCGGGCAGCCCATAGACCACCTTGCCGAGCCGCTCCGGGTCGGCGTGTTTCTGTCCATACCATTGGGCGTAGACTTCGGCATCGTTCAAGCGGTAATCGGCGCTGAAGTCGACCACGCGGGCGCCGGCGTCCAGCAGCAACGAGGCGACCGCGGCACTGGCGCCGTGCGGCAGGCAACTGAAGACGCACTCGGCCCGGGCCGCCACTTCGGCCGGGCTGAGATCTTCCAAGCACAATTCCAGCCGGCCGTTGAGCGAGGGATGGATCATGGACACCGGCGGCTGTCCCTCTTGCCGGCTGGTGACGGCCACGATTTCCGCGCCCGGGTGACGCAGCAGGATTTTGATCAATTCCAGGGCCGTATAGCCCGTGGCGCCAAGAATGGCAATTCGTGTCATGGCAAGGGACCGGTCATGCCGGCAGTTGGAGGGCCTAGGCCCATGCGGTGGGCCAAAGCAAGTTAGTATAATCGGCCGCGGCCGGGCTGCCAAGGGGCAGATAGGAACGGGGGTTCAGTTGGGCACCTTGGGTGCCTCTTCGGGGCGGACATCCCTCTGCGGGATTGCTTTCCGGCCGATCGCTTGCGTCATCCCCGCAAAAACGCTTATAATGACGGTTTCATCGTTACCAACGACCAGGAGGATTCTTCCGTGGCTCAGGGCAAGTTTTTGTTCACTAGCGAATCGGTCAGCATGGGGCATCCCGACAAGTTGGCCGATCAGATCTCCGACGGCATTCTCGACGCCTTGTTCACCCAGGACCCCTACAGCCGAGTGGCCTGCGAAACGCTAGTGACCACGGGCATGGCCCTGGTGGCGGGCGAAATCACGACCAAAGCAGTCGTCAATTATGCGGACGTGGCTCGCCAGGTCATTCGCGAGGTGGGCTATACCGACGACACCATGGGAATCTGTGCCGATACCTGTGCGGTCATGTTGGCGCTGGACCGGCAAAGCCCGGATATCGCCATGGGGGTCAACGAAGACCAGAAGGCGGGCAAGGAGATCGGGGCCGGCGACCAGGGGCTCATGTTCGGCTACGCCTGCAACGACACGCCCGAGTTGATGCCGCTGCCGATCGCCCTGGCACATCGCATTCTCAATCGCCTGACGGCGGCCCGCTTCGCCAAGGAAGTGCCCTGGCTGCGGCCGGACAGCAAGAGCCAGGTGACGGTCGAGTACGACGGGCACCGGCCGGTGCGAATCGACACCGTGGTGGTGTCGACGCAGCACTGCCCCAGCGTGAGCAATGCCGAGATCCGCCAGTACGTCATCGACCAGATCGTCAAGCCGCTGCTGCCCGCCGACCTGGTCAACGGGTCCATTACCTATCACATCAACCCGACGGGTCGGTTCGTCGTCGGCGGGCCGTTGGGCGATTGCGGCCTGACGGGACGCAAGATCATCGTCGATACCTACGGCGGTTGGGCGCGGCACGGCGGCGGGGCCTTCAGCGGCAAGGATCCGACCAAGGTCGATCGCA
>CAYYBU010000508.1:0-3494 GCA_964469945.1 uncultured Planctomycetaceae bacterium | reverse complement strand
GCAGGCCGACGCCTCGATGACGCGCGGCTATGGCGGTAGCGGGTTGGGACTGGCGATTACCTCCCACCTGGTCCATCTGATGGGCGGGCGGATCTGGGTCGAGAGCCAATTGGGCCAAGGGAGCACGTTCTTGTTCACCGTAAAGCTGGCCCTCCCGCCCGGTGCCGCGACCGCCGCGGAAACGGCGCGGGGGGACGGCATGAGCCGGCAAGCGCCGCCCGCGCGGACGCCGCCGGCCGCACGATCGTTGCGGATCCTCCTGGCCGAAGACAACCCGGCCAATCAAAAGGTGGGCCGCTACATCCTGCAACGGCACGGTCACCGCGTGGAAGTGGCCGGCAATGGCCAGGAAGCCGTCGCGCGGGTCAGCGGGGAGGATTTCGATCTCGTTCTCATGGACGTGCAAATGCCGACCATGGATGGTTTCCGGGCCACGGCGGCCATCCGTGCCCTGGCCGACCCGCGCAAAGCGACTCTGCCCATCGTGGCCATGACCGCCCATGCCATGAAGGGCGACCAGCAACGCTGCCTGGCGGCAGGAATGGACGGCTACATTACCAAGCCCATCGACAGCCAGAACTTGCTCGATACCATCCTGCGGCTGACGGGGAAGCCCGTGGTGGCCCCGGTGGAGCAAGCTCCTCCCTTGGTCGAGGCCGCCCAGCCTAGCCCCCCGGCGCCGGCCGACGGCCTGTTCGACCTGGAGGAAGCGGTGTGCCGTTGCTTCGGCAAGTATGAATTGTTCCGCGACATGGCGGCCTGTTTATTCGAGGAAGCGGGCCCCTTGCTGCAACAGATGGCGGCGGCCATCGGCCACGGCGATGCCGCCGCGCTGGACTGCGCGGCCCACCGGCTGAAAGGAACGGTGGCTTATCTCGGGGCGCCGGCGGCCCTGGACGCCACCCGCCGCGTCGAACAGATCAGCCAGTCGGGCGACCTTAGCCTGGCGGCAGAGGCGATCCGGCAACTCCAGGAACAGATCGAACTGCTCCAGACCGCATTGCTCCCGCATCGAGCGGTTGACACGCGATAGGAGTCCTACCATGCGACGGTTTCAAGACTGGCTTTCTCTCGTGCTGATGGCGATGGCGCTGTTGGCGGCCGGCCAGAGCGCTGGCGGGCAAGACGACGCCCTGACGATGAAGGACATCGCGGCCCAGCGTCGCCAGAAGGTGTCTTGTCAGCGAATCGTGGAAAAGGCGACGGCACGGGGCGTCGCCTTCGAAGCCACCGCGGTCGTCCAGAACCAACTCCGCCGCATGGGTTTCAAGCCCGACCAGATCGACGCCCTCAAGGATTCCTATAGCCCGCCGGCCAAGGCCGACGATGCCGCGCCGCTGGTTCCCGGTCAAGGACTGCGAAGCACGGCGGCCCAGCGAGAGCGCATCTTGGCGCAGATCAAGCAGATCAACCGGGCCAGCGGCGCCGATCTGCAAGCAGTCCAGTCCCGGCACGTCACTTTATGGGCGGCCAAGGACGATCAGGCCGTCTTTCTGCCCGACATCAAGAAACTCGATCGGTTCCTCGAGTCCAAGTGCCAGGAGCCGCTCCGCTCCGGGCTGGACAAGCGCGCGGCCCACGTGATCCTCATCACCCGCCGCTATGAATATGAAAAATGGCTGCGCGCGATGTTCGACGTCATGGGCGATCCCTTTCGCCGCCAGGACAACCCGGGCGGCAACGACGAGCTGAAGGCGGCGTTGCTGAAGGGGGTGGGCTACGTGCCGCCGAACTTCGCCGTCTTTTGCACGGAAGGACAACAGGCAGACTGGGTGCATCGCCTGGTGGCCACCGGCATGGGATACATGGTGTTCACCCAAGCGACCGAGTCGCAAGACTTTGCCCCGTTGGCTTGCGGTTTTGCCAACGGCATGGAGAGCGTCTTGGCCGGCGCGCCCAACGTGATGCTCTTCAGCAACAGTTACCACAATGTGAACCGCGATCTCGGCGCCGATCCACAGGCCTGGCTGCACCTGGTCCAACAGCGCATTGCGACCAAGGAAGTCACCGCGGTGGATCAACTCTTGCGCATGGACACCAACAACATGCTGCTGCCGCAATATGCCGAGGCGTGGACGCTGACGGGACTGTTGGCCAAGCAACCGGCGAAGTTTGCCGCGCTGGTCTTGGCCTTGCGCGAGGACAAAGCCACCTTGAAGGTCATCCAGCGCGTCTATGGCTGGGATGAGAAGGAACTCACCGCGCAGTGGCATCAATCGGTGCTGCGGCAACGCTAACGCCCTCCCGGGCGTTTCTGTATCCGGCACACTCCGTGTGCCGCCGGGCCAACGGCACACGGAGTGTGCCGGATACATTTAGGGGCCGATGCGGAAGCCGATTCCCTGCCGCCTTGCCGAGCGGGGCGGAAACAGCAGCTTCCAGCGGCCGCGGCCAAGCCCCACGACCGGCCCCAGGTCGATACAGCCGCGGCGGCGACAACTTTTCAACGCCGCCCAGTTCGTCCACGCCACGCTGGCCAACACTTTGCGGATCCCGCGCTCCGCCAGCGCCTGCAAGCCCAGACCCATCAGACGCACGGAAAGCTGCCGGCCGCGAAACTCCGACTGCGTGAAGCCGTTATAGAAATAGGCCATCTCCGCCGGCAGCGATAGGGTCATGCCGCCACAGTGCCGCGGATCGACGGTTCCCAAGGCATACCAGCCGTAGGCCGCCAGGCGGTCGCCCGCCAACGCGGCAAAACACAGATCGCCGCCCGCAGCCATGGGCTGCGTCAGCGTCACATCCAGGCAGTTGCGGGGGTCTGCCGCGTAATTCCGCACCTGCGCTTCGTTGAGGAATGTAAAAGCATACTCCTCATCGGCCGGCGGCGCGGGTTCCAGGCTTTCCACTTCCAACAGGACCAGACGGCTGCCGTCGAGCGTCATGACTTGGCGGGCCAGGCGGTCGAGTACGTGTCCCACCGCGGCGCCGGCGCCGTGGCGACGGGCGATCGCGCGCAGTCGTTCCAGTCGATCGTGGCGCATGGGACGAACTCCAACAAGTTGCCGGCACAGTATCCGGCACACGCCGTGTGCCGGATACATTATTCCTCTCAAACATAGATCAAAATGCCCCGGGCGATTGGCAGCACCCACGTCGCAATGATATACTGGCGAACATAACCTTCCCGCGGGCACGCGAAGCCGCGACTTACCCCCCCTTGATGGTAGTCAGGAGAAGCATCCATGAAAAAGTTGTGCTTGGCAGTCGTTTTCCTGGGTTTGGCATGTGGTGTTTGCCTGGCGGAGCGTCCGCTGCCGACGTTCAAGAAGCTCCGCTTGACCGACAAGTTCTACGCCGAAGGGGCCTCCTACGCCGATTTCAACAAGGACGGCAAGTTGGATGTCGTGGCCGGGCCATATTGGTATGAAGGGCCCGACTTCCAGAAGAAACACGAGATCCATTCACCCCAGGCCTACGATCCCAAGGGTTACTCGGACAACTTCCTCACCTTCACGGGTGATTTCAACGGCGACGGTAAGCACGACGTCCTC
>CAYYBU010000507.1:0-3507 GCA_964469945.1 uncultured Planctomycetaceae bacterium | reverse complement strand
TCGGCAGATATTCGCCCGTGGTGACAATATAACCGCCACCAGACCGCGGCGTTGCGTTCCAATTCGTGCCGATATTGGTCCAACCCGGAATGCCGTGGGCGTTGAGGTTCAGCCGGCCGTCCAGATCGACGCAGAGGATGGCAAACAGCGGCTTGTAGAGGCGGCCGTCGGCCATGGCGCGAACCGGCATCCCCAGATCCACCCACACGCTGTCGGCAACGCCGTCGCCGTCGTTGTCCACGTCCCAGGGGCCGCTAACCGGATTGAAGTTCGGATTGCTGCCGGTGAAATTCGGATGGTCGATGGGGTTGGGCCGCAGCATGATCTGCCGCAGCAACACCGGGTCGAGGGTGGTCCAGGCGCCCGCACTGGTGCGTTTCAACCAGTAGTTGATCAGATCCGGGCGGTGCATGGAGGGCAGCGGCGTCCACAGGGGCGGGATCGGCGCGCCCGTGTTGACCGGTTCCTGGGCGGCCAGCAGCATGTGCTGGAAATCGGCCGCCGTGTAGTCGGTGTTGGCGCCGCCGGGCGGATTGCCGGCCGTGGCCGTGTAATTCGACAACGGATAGCCGGGCAACAGGGCAATTTCGTAGCTGCCCGACATGGCGTTCAGCGAACCGGTCGAGGTGTTGTAGCCCAGCCCCAGGCCGCTCCAGGGCGTGCCGTTGATCAGGCACATGTCGCCCACCGCGGGCAGCGTCTTCGGATTGCTGGGGACGACGTTGTCGAAGGCCTCGATCTGCGGATTGCCCGAGGTCGGATTGAGGCCCACGATATAGCTGCTCTGTCCGGCACAGTTGCCGGTGAGCATGGTGATGACGCAGCCGCCGACGACGCGGCCCGGATTGGCGAACGTGACTTCCAGCAACTGCCCGCCGCAAGCGCTCGTCACGCCGGTCAGCGGCGTTTGAAAGGCGCCGTTGCCGTACATGGTTTCCAGCAGGCTGTGCGGGCCGATCCGCGAGGCCGGGTTGTTGCTGCCGCGCAGCAGTTGACGCATGGCCTGGTCGCAGACCTTCTGCGGAGGATCGGCCGATTGATCGATGCGCGCCATGGCCTTGGCGCCGCTGCGGGCCTGCTGGGTAAGCACGACGAAGGCCACCGCCACCAGCCCGAACATCGTCAGCAGGGCCAGAATCACCAGCAGCAAGGCGCCGCGGCGGCGCGGGTTATGTCGGACGGTCATGTTGCGTTCCTCAGTCTCGAAAGATCGTTTGCCCGGGCCCGGCTCGTATCCGGCACACTCCGTGTGCCGCCGGCAACGGCACACGGCGTGTGCCGGATACATTCTCCCCTCGCCCGCTGTGCGGGAGAGGGGAGGCTGTGTCGCTACGTTTCCCACAGCCCAAATGGTGGGCCTGCGCTCCGCTTGTCCCACCCTACTTTTTTATCCGTGTTTCGTCCGTGTTCATCCGTGGCTAAATCTGGATCTTTACCACAGCGTGTCCTTGTCCACTTCCACCGGCGTGGTGTACACGCCCACGACGCTCTTGCCAATCGACGTGGCCGACGTGGGCGGCGTCGTGACGGGCCAGTCGGGACCGTTGAGGCTCAAATGCAGGTTGTCGTCGCCGACGGACACCACCCGATACCAGCGGCACTGGTTGACGCCGCGGGCGTCGCTGCCGCACAAGGCGATCCACTCGTTTTCCCTGACGTTCAACGAACTGGCCAAGAGCACGTCGCCGCCGCCCATGCCGAAGCCGCCCAGAGGCGTGATGCCCACCGTCGTCTCGCCGCTGGCAACGCCGCCGCTGACGGCCAGATTGCGGCGAAAACAAACCACGACCGAGACCAGGTAGTGGAACTCGGTGGGTTGCAGGACGCTGCCGTTGGCGACGGCCACTGCCTCCGAGGTCGAGGGCATCACGGTGAAAAACCAGGAGTAGTTGCCCTGGCAGGTATCCACCGGCGTGGTCAAGGCCACGGGCCGGTTGCTCCCGCCGGTCGGTGGCGGCGACATGTCTTCCGGCCGGGTGAAGATCAGGTCGTCTTGCCAGATGAAAATCTCGTCGATCAGCGCCTGGCTGCCGCCCAGCGAAGTGAGCGTGATGCGCGGGATCGTGCCGGCGAAGGTGCCGGGCATGCCGCCGAACACTCCCAAGGGATCGACCGCGAAGGAGCGGCCGCTCGCTGCCGGCGCACTACCGTCGGAGGCCGTCGGCCAGTAGGTTAAATCCAACATGCGGCGGACCTTGATGTCGCGCAGGCCGGCGCGGCCGCAGGCCCCGGCGCGGTCGGACTTGCCGGCTTCCATAATGGCGAAGCGTCCCACCGGCAGCAGGGCCGCCATGCCCATCAGGCCGATCGAGAGCACGAAGACCGAGATGAGCACCTCCATGAGGCTGATGCCGCGCCTTTGGAGTGCGGCGACTTGTCGCCGCTTTCTCAGAATGGCCGAAAGGGATCGAAAGACCGAATTGGAGTTCACGGCCGCGTTGCCTCGGGAAACCCAGTCGTTGCGCAAAAGCGGCGACAAGTCGCCGCACTCCAAAGATGGCTCGCGTGTGCAGGCGTTCATGCTATCTTCCTCCCACCCCTTGGGCGTCGCGGGCCAGCAGACGGCTGCTGGGCAGATCGCTGCCCACCGCCACCGGCGCGGTCGTTACCAGGCCGGTCTGCGGATTGATCACCACCCAGAGATTTTCGGGGTCTTGATAGCCGGGCGTGGTGCCGGCGATGCCGCGGGCCGCCGCCGGCTTGCCCACCAGCAGAAAGATCGGCTGACTGACGGAACCGCTGAAGCCGCCCCCCACCACGCGATCCACTGCCCCGGCGGCGTTGAACATGATGTAGATCGGCGAGCCATTGACGCTGAAGGACGAGGCATCGGTGCCCGACCAGCCCAGATCGATCACCGCGCCGGCCGGCAATTGCACCGGCGTGGCCACCGACTTCGTGCCGTTGCCCGAGAAGGGCTGGCGGTAAATGCGGTAGGGCACCCCCGGCAACCCCGTCGGCCACGACGTGCCCCAGGGAACGACCGGACTCGGCGTAGCCTGATTCAGCGTCCAGGCGAAGCTGGGATCCTGCGTCCAATCGAGATAGAGCGACAAGGTTACAGTCGTCGATGACGGCAAGATGCCATTGATGGTGTACCAGGGGCCTTGATTGTTGAACTGTATGGTGTCGAGGTTGTGGACCAGGTTCGAGTTCAGCGAGGTAAGCGTGGCCGTGAACACGTTGGGCGTCGACGTGCTGAGCACCTGGGCCGTGGCCGAAGCGTCGTCGCCGGCATAGGGGGGCGGCACCTCGGCCTGCTCCAGGGTCATGACCATCATGGTCATGCCGGCGCCCGGCGTCGGATAGAGCACCACGCCGCAGGGCCGCCGGTTTACCATGGCCGTGTTCCACGCCGAGCCCAGGTAGACGTTCACGGCCCGGGCGGCCTCGCGGATTCGCCGGCTATCGACGGCGGGCCTCATTTGGCGTGCCGCCAGGGCCATCAACGTCATCATGATCGCGATCACCACCCGCCGGGTCATGGGCGCCGACCTCCCCCCGGCC
>CAYYBU010000506.1:0-3509 GCA_964469945.1 uncultured Planctomycetaceae bacterium | reverse complement strand
GCGGACGGCCCCGGCTACCGAGACGTTGCGTGTGACGTTCCGCCAGTCCGGCCTTCACCAACATCCTCAGTTGTTCGATGACGGCCGTCCGTGTCACGCCCGTGGCCAGTGCCAGTTCGTCGATCGACTGCGGCGGATTGCCGACCAGCAACTTGACTACCCGCAACCCCACGGCAGTTACTGTTGCATCCGGCAGCATGACGGCTTTTCTTTCCGGGCCCAAAGCTTGGCTTCCTACCCGTGACGCAAACGGTTACGGGGAGGGGCGCACGCCCCACGGAATCTTCAAGACCGAACCTTGATGATAACCTTTTCCGGCGCGCGCGAACAGCCACCCCACGGTGGGCCTATTTCTGGCGGCTCTTCCTGACCCGACGTGGCTTATTCCGCGGCAGCGGTGGGAAATTCGGTCCCGGCTTGGTTTGACAGGCCGATTTTTGCAACCTAGGGTTTCTTTGGCGAGCGCTCGTCGCACGCAGCTCGACTCGTCTTTTCCACCCCTTTTCAGGATGCGCCGCTTCGATGTTCAACCAGCCCCAACTCGATTTGCTGCCGGAATCCGGCGGCACGAAAGACAACGACATCCATACCCAAGTGTGGGGGCTCCTGACGACCTTATATCCACAGCACCAGTCGCTGGAGCGGCGGCACGAGAATCGCTACGCTTTTCCCTACCTGATCCATTTGACGCCGGTCGGACGCGATGGCCGCACGCCGTGTGGCGACACCCTCGTCGTGGTGGGAAAACATCTTTCAGCGCGCGGGCTGGGCTTTTATCATCCGCAGCCGTTGCCCCACCGCCGCATGATCGCCTCGCTGGAGAGCGGCAACGGTCACTGGCTGGGTTTCCTCATCGACGTGACCTGGTGCCGCTTCACCAAGCACGGCTGGTACGAAAGCGGCGGACGCTTCCTGGAAGCAGTCTTGTCGCCGGTCGAAACGGCTCCCTAGGGCCCCAGCCGCGCTCAGTGCGGCTCGACGTGGCCGCCGGCCACGACGGGCGACTGCCCGGCAGCGACTTTCACCTGGTGGGCCTGGGCCGTCGCGGCGTTGCGTCGGTGCCGTATGCGTTTCTTGCGTTTGTCGTCTCTTGCTTTACCGTGTCCCGACATGGTCGCATCTCCTACCGGTTAGTGCATCGAAAATGCCGCCGCCGTCACCTCACTGGCAGCATTGTACACTACTTGCCGCCCTGGGGGAACCGGCTCCACCGGCCCCGAATGCGCCCGGCAACCACGAGGACTTGACTTCCCAGGGCCGCCCATTCAGACTCATGATAGTGCCGTCAAGGGGAGTCCGTCGCCGACTGGACCAGGACGGCTGCGTTATATCATTCAGACAGGAGCGAGCGTTATGTTCACGCGAGTTATTGGTTTCGCCTTACTGTTGGTGGCGAGCGCCGCCTTGGCCGATGACAAGAACATCACCATTGCCATCACGGGCGGTGGCGCGACCCTCACTGTGCCGCAAAGCGCCAAGGTCACCAGCAGCAAGGACAAGACGGTCGTCGATACGAAAGACCTGACTTTATACCTGTGGGTCGTTCCTAAGGCCAAGACGGTCGCCGAGGCGGTCCCCAAGGTCGCCACAGTAATCAGCGGCGAGTTCAAGGATTTCGTCGTCCAGCGTACCAACACGATCACCGTGGCAGGCGCCGAGGCCAAGCACCTCGTCGGGCGCGGGGCGGAAGCCGATGACGGCGACCCGGGCTCGGCCGACGTCGTGGTTTTCACGGTGGGCAAGACCGTATTGGCGGCCTGCGTGCATGGCGAAGGCGAGACCGCCCCCCAACAGCGGCCAGCCATGTTGGCAATGCTCAAGACCGTCAAGGCCCCATGAGGAGAGATCGCATGAGCCCTCGGTTCTGGTCGCATGTTTCCCCGCTCCGTCCGCAACCCGTACTCCAAGTGAGGCCCCGGTGGAATTCCCTTGCTGGCGCTGCGGGTCGGACGGGGATGTCTCTGGTGGTTCTCTTCGGACTGCTGTTCACGGCGGCGGCCGTGGGTTGCCGGCCAAAGAGTCGTGACCTCGGAGCGGCCGAAATTCCCGTTGTGCCGGTGAGCCAACCCATCGAACGGGTCGTTACCGACTATGTGGACTTTACCGGCCGGACGGACGCCGTCGAGTCGGTCAATATCGTCGCTCGGGTCACGGGCTACCTGGTGCCGGTGGAGAAGCCCTTCAAGGAAGGCTCGGAAGTCAAGAAAGGCGATCTCCTGTTCGTGATCGATCCGCGCCCGTACCAAGACCAGCTCGACCAGGCCAAGAGCCAGGTTACCCTCAACGAGGCGCAACTCGATCTGGCGAAAACCACTTTGGAACGCTATCAGGCCCTCGATAAGTCGACGCCCGGCGCCGTCAGCAAACAGGCTCTGGACCAGTATAAGGCGGCGGTCGTCGAAGCCGAGGCCCGCGTGGACTCGCAAAAGAAGAGCCTGGAAGTCTACAAGTTGAACAAAGAATTCACGCGCGTCGTGTCCCCGATCGATGGCCAGGTGAGCCGTTATTACCTCACCCGCGGAAACCTGGTCAACCAGGACCAGACGCTCTTGACCACGATCGTGTCGCTGGACCCGATGTACGTCTATTTCGACATGGACGAATCCACCTTGTTGCAGATTCGCCAGGCGGTCTCGGAAGGCAAGATCGTGGCGACGGCGGGCGGAGACCTGCCGGTTCTGCTGGGATTGCAGAACGAGGACGGCTTTCCGCACCACGGAACGATCGACTTCGTCAACAATCAGGTGAACTCCACGACGGGAAGCATCACGATGCGCGGCGTGTTCGCGAACCCCAGGCTGATTCCCGAGGCCAAGGAGCCCGGCGCGGCGGCGGGAAAGCCCTCCGCTCCGGGCGGTGCGAACCCTGGACGGTTCGCGAACCGGCTATTTTCACCCGGCATGTTCGCGCGCGTTCGGCTGCCGATCGGCGCGCCGCACGAAGCACTGCTGATCGTCGATCGGGCCATTCAGTCCGATCAGGGCCTGAAGTACGTTTACGTTCTCGACGCGCACAATAAAGTCCAGAGCCGCAGCGTCAAGCCGGGGCCCCTGCAGGAAGACGGCCTCCGCGTGGTGGACGGGGAAATCAAGCGCGACGATTGGGTCGTCGTGGGCGCAATCCAGCAAGTGCGCGCACAGATGGAAGTCAAGCCGGACCGCAGGCCGATGCCGTCGCTGGCCGGGCAATCCGAGGCGACGACGCCGGCGGCCGGCCCTGCGAACCCCGCTCCCTCCGCGACCGGAAAAGTCAAAGGCCGGTAGAAGAATCCGTTGAGCACTCTTATTGCAGCCAATGATTGAAGCGCCCTCATGATCTCGCGATTCTTCATCGACCGCCCGATCTTCGCGACGGTGCTGTCGATAGTCATTACGCTGATCGGCGGCATCTCGCTCCTTTTCCTGCCGATCGCGCAGTATCCGCGAATCACGCCGCCCGGCGTGAACATCTCGATCAGCTATCCGGGCGCCAGCGCCCAAGTCGTGGCGGACACGGTCGGCGCGCCCATC
>CAYYBU010000505.1:0-3509 GCA_964469945.1 uncultured Planctomycetaceae bacterium | reverse complement strand
ATGAACTGGATCTCCGCGTCGGTGTCGTGGGAGAAGTGGTTGATGGCCACCACCACCGGCAGGCCGAAGCGGTGGATGTTCTCGATGTGTTTTTTCAGGTTCTCCACGCCCTTGTCGAGGGCCTCGACGTTGGGCTTTTGCAGCTCCTTCAAGGGAACGCCGCCGTGCAGCTTCAAGGCGCGGACCGTGGCCACGAGCACCACGGCATGGGGACGGATGCCCGACTTGCGGCACTTGATGTTCATGAATTTTTCTGCCCCCAGGTCGGCGCCGAAGCCGGCCTCGGTGACGGTGTAGTCCGACAGTCGCATGGCCAGCTTGGTGGCCAGCACGCTGTTGCAGCCGTGGGCGATGTTGGCGAACGGGCCGCCGTGGATGAAGGCCGGGTTGCCTTCGAGCGTCTGCACCAGGTTGGGCTTGATGGCTTCTTTCAGCAGCACGGTCATGGCGCCGTGGGCTTTCAGATCGGCGGCGGTCACCGGCTTGCGGTCGCGGGTGTAGGCCACGATGATCCGCCCCAATCGCTCGCGCAACTCGTGCAGCGACTCGGAGAGGCAGAAGCAGGCCATCACTTCCGAGGCCACGGTGATATCGTAGCCGGCCTCGTGCGGCATGGAGTTGTTGGGCCCGCCCAGGCCGACGATGATGTTGCGCAGCGCCCGGTCGTTCATGTCCACCACGCGCTTCCAGACGATCCGCCGCGGGTCGATGCCCAGCGCGTTGCTGTGATGGATGTGGTTGTCGAGCATGGCCGACAAGAGATTGTGGGCCAGCTCGATGGCATGGAAGTCGCCGGTGAAATGGAGGTTGATGTCCTCCATGGGAATCACCTGGGAGTAGCCGCCGCCGGCCGCCCCGCCCTTCATGCCGAAGCACGGTCCCAGCGACGGCTCGCGCAGGCAGACGGTCGCCCGCTTGCCCAGCCGATTCAATCCGTCGGTCAGGCCGATGCTGGTGGTCGTCTTGCCTTCGCCGGCCGGCGTGGGCGTGATGGCCGTCACCAGGACGACCTTGCCGGTGGGGGCACTGTCCAGGCGATGAAACAGGTCCAGCGACACCTTGGCCTTGTACTTGCCGTAATGTTCCAGATCGGCCTCGGTGATGTTCAGTTGCTCGGCAATCTGGGAGATGGGCCGGATGGCGCTTTGGCGGGCAATCTCGATATCGGGCGGTAGTTGGCGGGTTGGCATGGGGGATTTAGGGATTTAGGGATTTAGGGATTGAAGAGCCCGGCGACCATACCGTTTGCGGTTTCGCCGCGTCCGGCTCAGGCATAAAAATCGCGCACCCGCATCAGCACGTCGAAACCGTCGAGCTTCGAACACTCCTCGATGCAAACCATGGCCGGATGCTCCGGCGGCAACAGATCGTAAACGCGCCGCACCGAGCCGATGCACATGTCCAACCCCAACGGCATGGCCTTGGTCAAAAAGGCGCTCTCCAGCGGGCCTTTGACCGGCGAACCGTCGGCGCGCTTGGTGGGCAACATTACGGTGAAATTACTCAGTCCGACCGAGGCATGCACGCCGGCCAGCGCGGCGTCGGCGTGGATCAATTCCAGCGCCCCCAGCAGCCGCTTGAGATTGCCTTCGCAATCGCTGCCGATCGGCGCGATGCCGGGGTCGATGATACAGTCGTCGTTGCCGGCCCCCGGGCAGCGCTCCTTGAAGGTTCGCACCAGGACCTGGGCCGCGGCGTGGGTCTCCGCAGCCGTGCGGCAGGATTTCGACTGCCCGTCGACCACCTGTTCGGAGACCAGCAAGATCGGTTTGAAGGGCTGGATCTTGTAGAGGTCGAACATGCCGGTGCGCAGCGCGCTGATCGAGTTGAGGATGGGCCGTTGCCCGCCGCCGCGCTGCGGATCGTAGGCTTCCAGGCCGGCCGCGGCGATGGCCACATCCGGCGTGTCGATCGACACCGGCTTGGCGGTGACCTGCTGGATCTTGCGGACCATGTCGGCCATGAACTGAGGACTGCGTCCGCCCACGTTCACGTCGATGTAGGTGGCCCCGCGCTCGTCCTGGAAGCGGGCTAATTCCAGCAGCCCCGCCAGATCGCCCGCGTCGAAGAGCTTCTTCGTCGAGGGGACCGAATCGTTGATGGTTTCACCGATGATTGTCAGCGCCGGGATGGGCATGGTAGCGGTTCCTGGAGTTTACGGTGTAGCAGGCACACGCCGTGTGCCGTAATTGTCAGACGGCACACGGCGTGTGCCTACTACAATGGGGGTGAGGGCGATTTGCCTTCCTTGCTCCCCTCGCCCGCGCGCGGGAGAGGGGCCGGGGGTGAGGGCGATTTGCCTTCGTCACGCGCCTTCACGCTTGCACTGTGGTCGCGATCCAGATAAAAGTTGGCCCAGGACGAGGTGTCTTTCCACTGCGTGTTGTAGATCTTCACCGGCCCGTCGAGCATCGTCTCCGACTCGCCGTAGGCCTTCAGCCGCTGATAGACGCGGGCCCAGAAGCAGTCCTTGTCGTCCAGTTCGCAACGCCCGTTGGCCGAGCCGCCACAGGGGCCGTTGATGCTGCCTTTGGAGCAGGCGTGGCGGGGACACAAGTAGGCGCAGTCCGGCAGGTTGCAGTCGCCACATTCCTGGCAGCCGTACAAGGCGCGCTTCGATTGCCGTTCCACGGCGAAGGCCAGGCGGCCCAACAGCCCCGGCTTCTCGTCCCAACGGCGAAAGCACCATCGCATCAGCCCATACAACCCCCGCTCGCGCGTAAAGGCCAGGCGATGCACCAGCCGCGAGAGGCGATAACCGGCCGTCACCTGTTTCGACGGCGGCTGATCGAGCGACTTGCGATACTCGGCGTTGATCTGCGTGGGCTCGGCCAGTCCCGTGTACGAGTCATGCTCGAAGAGGAAGAATTCGTCCGGCTGCGAGTACTGAATTTCCTTGAGAAACTGCCGCCAATCGTCGGCGGCAAAGCTTTCGGCAATGTCGATGATCTGGCCGAAGGTCTCCGGCTTGGCGATGCCGCCCAGGTAACCGGCGGCGAAGCCCAAGCCCTTGAAGACGGCCAACTGCTTGGCGGCTAGTTCGCGGAAGAAGCGTTGCCCCTTGTCGGGCCCGGCGGCGTATTTGTCGGCCACGTTCACCAAGGCATCGTTGACCACGCAGCCAGCCAGCTTGCCGCTGTTCAGCAGCCGGGCAACCCCCTTGCTGAGCAAGTAGACGTTGCCGACGATGGGCACGCGAATGCCCCGGCTGTCCAGCATCAGCTTGACCTCGTGGAACTTGCGCATGTCGTAGCCGAGTTGGGGAATCACCCACTGGGCGCCGGCGGCGATCTTGCGCACGAGCTTGAAATACTGCGGCAGCAACTCGCGCTCGTGGCGTTTGAAGGGCGACACCGCGCAACCGATGAAGAAGTCGGTCTTGGGCAGTTCTTCCAGGTTGCCCCGCCGGCCGGGCACCTTCAGGCCGTCGTTCATGCGCCGCAGCAGCGCGATCAGGCCCACCGCGTCGAGGTCGAAGACGGGCGCCGCCGGCCCACCGAACCCGGAGG
>CAYYBU010000504.1:0-3514 GCA_964469945.1 uncultured Planctomycetaceae bacterium | reverse complement strand
TGTGCCATGACGAGCCGGTGATCGTGACTGTCAACGGCACGCCGGCTTTCCAACTGGCCCCACTGGCCGAGGGGGATAATCTGATTGACCGGCTGCTGGAGCACAATCCGAGGTTCCGGCAGACACTGGAGAGAAGATTGGGCGAGAAGTCCGTGTCCTTGAAAGAAGCACGCAAACGGTTGTGACGCGCCGCTGGCTTGCGAATTATCAAGGAGCAGTTGCCGGCTTGGGTGCTGCGGCAGCGGTCATCCTATCGTCGTACCGCACTGGCATTCAAGCCCGAGAAACGGGCCATTTTTCCGGCCTGGCTGCCCGCGCCGCGGCCCGGGAGAGGGTACATGGGGAACCGTACAAGGCCACCGTACTGCATTGTGCCCGCTTGGACGATGGGTGGGATCTGGATACAATGTGGCCAGAATTGCCTTTCCCGTTTTCCAGCAGGAGGTGGTGAATGACCTATGATAACCAAACCCACTCCGTCCTGGTCGGTTATATCCTCTGGATCTTCGGCTTCATGGGCGCGCACCGGTTCTACTTTGGCAAGCCGATCACCGGCACGATCTGGTTCTTCACGGGCGGCCTGCTGCTGATCGGCTGGGTCATCGACCTGTTCCTGATTCCCGGTATGGCCCGGCAGGCCGACTACCGCTACCAAGCCGGGCCCCTTGGTTACACCGTGGCCTGGATGTTGCTGACGTTCCTGGGTGTTTTCGGCATCCATCGCTTCTACGTGGGCAAGTGGATCACAGGAATCATCTATTTGCTCACGGGCGGACTGCTGGGGCTCGGCGTGCTCTACGACTTTTGGACTCTCGACGGGCAGGTGAGCGAGATGAATCGGCAGGAGTCGATGGGGCGATAGACGTCACCGAAACACCGAGGCGTCGAGTATGAGGCGACCGCTGATTTTCATCTTGACACCTTTTCATCCCTGCTAGCAAACGCGCAGACGCGCAACGGTGTAGGACCTGTCACCGTTTTGTGTCGTATTTGAAATACCCGGAGGACGCCGTTTCTGCGGCGACTGCAGCGCAGAGGACCGCTTTGATTCTCGCGCGGCGGATATTCCCAAGCGCCGCCTCCAGTTCGGCAATCTTTCCTTCCTTCACGCAGGAGACCCCGAGGACTTCCGCGGCCGGGTCCGTGCCGTCCTCGGGCAGATTCGCAAGAACGTCGACCGCCTGTTGAACGTCTCCCAGGCGTACCAGGATTGCCACAAGCAACGGCCCTGTTGTAAAGCCGTTCATCGTTTTGAGGATGTCCTGTTCGCCCAGTTCTGCTGCCGCCTTCTTGGCGAGCCTGTGCGCCGCGGTCGGCTCGCCCAATTCCAGGTACAAGTCGGCTGCCGATACGTCGTTCACGACTTTGAAGTGGGGCGCGCAAGGACCGGCATTTGCCTTAAGGCATTCCCCGATAGCGCGCCTGCTCTCTGCCATATCGCCTTGGGCGCGGTAGCCCCACGCGATCCTCCGCCACGCGGCAGCGCATTCCGCGCCCACGAGCTTGCTCGCAGGCCCCTCTGCTTTGCCAAGGTCCTCAGGAGATATGGCGGCGCCCGTAAACAGGTCGGCGGTCTGCCGAAGAGAGTCGATATAGCCCTTGGGACGCTCCGACGGCCCGGCTTGGCGTGCCTTTTTCCGGTGTTCGGCAATGAGT
Organism: uncultured Planctomycetaceae bacterium; assembly: GCA_964469945.1. Classification (GTDB taxonomy): domain Bacteria; phylum Planctomycetota; class Planctomycetia; order Pirellulales; family Thermoguttaceae; genus CAYYBU01. Next base: position 1,858 of record CAYYBU010000504.1, on the reverse strand, counting down.
TTCTGGACGGCCTTTTGGGTTTCCCGTCCTTCCGCGCCGTCGAGGCGAATGTTGGCCGCGCTCTTGGATGCCGCATCGCAGAGTCCTATCCTCGCCTCTAGCTGGGCCATGCGATACCAGCCTCGCGATCTTAGCACTTCGTCGTCAAGGAGTCGGAGTGTTGTTTCAGCGCCAACGAAGTCTCGATGAATGAGCTGCGCGGTAAAGACCGTAAAAATGGCGCTTTGTTGCACGCTAGGAGCAGACTTGCCGGTCAGTTCGTCCCGCGTGCGATGCCTATCCAGGGTCCTAGCATATTCCAGCGCGGTTGCGGCACCATCGCATTCCGTCAAGGCGAACATCAGATCGCGTTGCACACTGCGGCGATCATTTTCGCCGTTGACGCCGCGGATGAGCGCCTCGGCGCGTCGCCGATCACCCGAGATTACATAAAGCCGGCAAAGCGTTCCTGCAACCTCGGTGCGGCCCCCATCCGGTAGCGCTTTCGCATACGACTCGGATCGGTCGAGCCAGCGAGTAGTGACTCCGCGGTGTGGCTCGCGCTCTCCGGCGCGCGTCAACCCCAACATTCCGGCGCTGGCCAAGCAGAAGCCCAACGATACAAGGCGTGGCAAATTCATACCGGCACCCTCATGTCGTGCATGCGTTGACTACTTTCCATTCGCTGCGGGTTGTTTGTCGCGGCAGGCTTTCGCAACTTTGTTACAGCCATCTTGTACAGACTTTGAAACAAAAACGACTTCCGTCCCCTTTCCTCGTTCCGGGGCTACGGCCTCAATCATTGAACCAAGCGATTCCGGTCCGCCCGTCTACCATAAACCTCTCTTCACGATCCAATGCCCACGTCGGGGCCAGTATGCGTGAGTTGCCGCCGACGTTGGCCTTAGGCGACCAGACGTAAACCAGTCGCGGATTGCCATTTTTCTCGCACGCGGCCAGAGCGGCCGCGTCCTCGCCGCTCTGTTTAATTCGGGTTCGCCATGCCTTGAGGGCAGCAGCCTTATCGATGATTCGTTGAGCCGTTCCGGGAATGGGAGAGAAGGTGTGGAGTTCCAGAGACGCGCCGAATCGACTCCGCCCAGTGATGTAAATCACTGCGTGGCTATCCGTTGGAAGGCCGCGGTATAGCGCGCGAAAGACGATCGTGTGCCCTTGGTCCCAGTCAAATGCGGGTTTGGGGCGCCCGGAGGAGCTATGATCGATCCTCGTTACCTCTAGCGAAATATCTTGCGGCAACCGGCCGAAATGCGACGTAATCCACGCCCTGGCTGCCGCGACGGCATCATCGTCCTTTTCAAAAGGCTTTTCGGTCGGGAGAGGCGGCCTCGGCTCGCGAGGATACCGAATCTCACATGGCTCAATGGCAAACTCCGCGGCATCCTTTATTGGTCGGATCGTTGTCCGCAACAAAAGGGGCAGTTCGTCGGCCTCTGACCAGCTACCCGCGTGTTCAGGGGGCACCCCGGCACGCCCATTGGCGGCCGTGCTCGACGACGTTTCTGGCTTTTCGACAGCCGCGTTCGATTGCTCTGCGAGTAGACGCAGGCTTACGAGAAGGACGAGAAACGGCCTCATCTTCGCCAGGATGCCGGACCAACGACGGCGACTGGTCGCGCTCATACCGAAATCCAGAAAGGTCATGACGGGGTTCCGGGGACGGGGGTTCCGGGGGCGCGTTAACTAACTCTGCCTCCTCTTGTCCGTGGCTTGGGGGTGAAAACAGGACGGGTCCGATTTGGGAGGTGCAGACACTGCCCGGCAGTGCCCGTTATCAAAATTTCGACCCGTCCCGTTTTCCCTCTCTGTATCCGGCACACTCCGTGTGCCGTTCGCCCGGCGGCACACGGAGTGTGCCGGA
>CAYYBU010000503.1:0-3514 GCA_964469945.1 uncultured Planctomycetaceae bacterium | reverse complement strand
GCGGCGTCAGCGGCAGCGGCAAGAGCAGCCTGGCCCTGGACACGCTCTATGCCGAGGGCCAGCGCCGTTATATCGAAAGTTTCTCCGCCTACACGCGGCAGTTCTTGCAGCGGCTGGAGAAGCCCGAGGCCGACCGCATCGACAACATTCCCCCGGCCATCGCCGTGACGGGGAAGAACGCCAGCCGTTCCAGCCGCTCGACCGTCGGCACGGCCACCGAAGTGGCCGACTATTTGCGTTTGCTGCTGGCCAAGATCGGCCACGTCTTCTGCGCGGCTGTGGCCAGGAGGTGCGCCGCGATACGCCCCAAAGCACGGCCGACGCATTGGCCCAGTTGCCGCCCGGCGCGCGCTACATGATCGCCTTCGCCCGGGATCTGCCCGCGGGAAGCGATCCGCTGGCGGCGCTGGCCGCCTTGCGCGAAGAGGGCTTCCTCCGCCTCATTGTGGATGGCCGCATGGTCACTTTCGACGGCACGCCGCTGGCCGCGCCCACCAGCGGGCGGTTGTATGTGATTCTCGATCGGCTCACGGCCGGCGGCGTCAGCCCGCAGCGCGTGCGCGATTCGTTGGAAACGTCCTTCGACCAGGGGCAAGGCCGCGCGTTCGTCTTCGTGGAAAACGGCGTCACCGCGCAGCGCGGCGCGGATTTTCTCATCGACGGCCAACCCTGGCGACGGCTGGGCTTCAGCACCGCGCTGGCGTGCGAGGACTGCGGCATCGAGTATCCCCCGGCCGAGCCGCGGCTGTACAGCTTCAACAGCCCCTTGGGCGCCTGTCCGGAGTGCGAGGGCTTTGGCAACGTCATCGGCATCGACATGGACCTGGTGGTTCCCGACGCGAGCAAGTCGCTGGCCGCGGGGGCCGTCGCGCCCTGGAACAGCCCCGCCTATGCCCACGAGTTGGAGGAGTTGCTGGCGCTGGCCGCCGACTACGATCTGCCCGTGGACGTGCCGTTCGCAGCACTGACCGAGCCGCAGCGGGCCGTGCTCCTGCAGGGCGTGCCGGAGCGGAAGTTCGGCGGCCTGGAGGGCTTTTTCGCCTGGCTGGAACGGCGCAAATACAAGATGCACATCCGCGTCTTTCTCAGCCGCTGGCGCAGCTATCGGCCCTGTCCGGCCTGCGGCGGCGCGCGGCTGCGGCCCGAGGCGCTGGCCACGCGCATCGCCGGGCGGAACATGGCCGAAATCTGCGCCCTGCAAGTCCGCGAGGCCAGCGCCTTCTTCCGCGACCTGTCCTTGCCGGAGTGGGAACGCACCGTCGGCCGCGTGATGCTCGAACAGGTCCGCGCGCGGCTGTCGTACCTGGAAGCGGTGGGGCTCGATTATCTCACCCTCGATCGCACCCTGCGCACGCTTAGCGGCGGCGAGGCCCGCCGCGTGGCCCTCACCTCGGCCTTGGGCTCCAGCCTGGTCAACATGCTCTACGTGCTCGACGAGCCCTCGATCGGCCTGCACGCCCGCGACATCCAACGCCTGGTCGAGACCATCCGCCGGCTTCAGCGCCGCGACAACACGGTGGTGGTGGTCGAGCACGAAGAGGCCATGATCCGCGCCGCCGACCACGTGATCGAAATTGGTCCCGGGGCGGGCGAGCGCGGCGGACGGGTCGTCTTCCAAGGCACGCCCCAGGAAATCGAGCAGTCCACCGAGAGCTTCACGGGCGATTACCTGGCCGGACGCCGCGGCGTCAGCATCGCCGGCCACCGCCGCCCGCCCAACCACGGCTGGATCCGCCTGGCCGGCGCCCGCGGCAACAACCTGAAAAACGTCACCGTCGAGATCCCCCTGGGCGTGCTTTGCCTGGTCACCGGCGTGAGCGGCTCGGGCAAGAGCACGCTGGTGCAGGACACGCTCTATCCGGCCCTCTGTCGCCGGCTTCGCAAGGAAGCTCCCAAACCGCTCCCCTGCGACGACGTCTATGGCGACGGCCAGATCGACGACGTCATCATGGTCGATCAGAGTCCCATCGGCCGTTCGCCGCGCAGCAACCCGGTCACCTATCTGAAGGCCTTCGACGAGATCCGCGCCGTCTTCGCCGACACCGTCGAGGCGCGGACGCGCAACTACGACGCCGGCCATTTCAGTTTCAACGTCGACGGCGGCCGCTGCAGCGCCTGTCACGGCGACGGCTACATCCAGATCGACATGCAGTTCCTCGCCGACGTTTACATGAAGTGCGGCGAGTGCAACGGCACCCGCTATCGCGACGAGATCCTCGACGTTACCTACCGCGGCCGCAACATCGCCGAAGTGCTGGAAATGACGGTCCGCGAGGCCTTCACTTTCTTCCGCGGGCGGCCCAAGGTGCAGGCGCGGCTGAAGCGGTTGATCGACGTGGGGCTGGACTACGTGCGGCTCGGACAACCGGCCAACACCCTGTCCGGCGGCGAGGCGCAGCGGCTCAAACTGGCCGGCTACATGTCGGCCGCCAAACGGGGCCGCTGCCTGTTCATCCTCGACGAGCCCACCACCGGCCTGCACTTCTCCGACATCGTGCAGTTGTTGGATTGTTTCGACGCCCTGCTGGCGGTGGGCCATTCGCTGCTGGTCGTCGAGCACAACCTGCAAATGATGAAGGCCGCCGACTACATCATCGACCTCGGGCCGGGCGCCGCCCAGGACGGCGGCCGCCTGGTGGCCAAGGGCACGCCCGAGATGGTCGCCCGCAACGCCGCCTCGGTGACCGCCGCTTTCCTGGCCGAGGTGTTGCAGCAATCCGTGCGGGAGGAATCGGCATGAACCAACAACTCCCCTCGCCCGCTCGCGGGAGAGGGGCGGTCCGCAGGAATATCACCAGCGGCTGCATTACACTCCCCTCGCCCGCGCGCGGGAGAGGGGCCGGGGGTGAGGGCGGCCGGATTTGTCCGCTCGCCTGCCGATCGGCGAACGGGTACCAACCATGAACGACTCCGATCCATCCCTCGACCGCTATGTCCGCCAGATGCGCTACGCCCCGCTGGGCGAGGAGGGCCAGCGCCGCCTCGCGCAAAGCCGCGCGCTGATCTGCGGTTGCGGCGCCTTGGGCAGCACCGCGGCCAATCTGCTGGTGCGCGCCGGGGTGGGCACGGTCCGCATCGTCGATCGCGATTTCGTCGAGCTGAGCAACTTGCAGCGGCAGTCGCTCTTCGACGAGCAGGACGCCCGCGAGGGCTTGCCCAAGGCGGTGGCCGCGGCGGAGAAACTGCGGCGCATCAACGCCTCCGTGATCGTCGAGCCGATCGTGGCCGACATCAACCACGCCAATATCGAGCAGTTCTGCGACGGCGCCGGCGTAATCGTCGATGGCACGGACAACTTCGAGACCCGTTTTCTGTTGAACGACGTGGCCGTGTGCCGGGGGCTGCCCTGGGTCTACGGCGGCTGCGTGGGGGCCGAGGGCCGCACGATGACGATCGTGCCCGGCCAGACGCCCTGCCTGCGCTGTTTGCAGCCCGATTGTCCGCCGCCGGGAAGCACGCCCACCTGCGAATCGACCGGCATCCTCGGGCCCATCGTGGGCGCGATCGCGTCGCT
>CAYYBU010000502.1:0-3517 GCA_964469945.1 uncultured Planctomycetaceae bacterium | reverse complement strand
ACATCAGCAGCATCGCCGCGACGACGCTGGCCACGGCGATCAGCACGGTCCAGCCTTTATGCTCATTGAAGGCAAACCAACGGAACCGCTCGGACAAGAGCAGAAAGCCCTCCAAGGCAAACAACATGGCGAGGAGGTGGCCCGGCGTGGGATGGAAACAGCGGCGGCGGGGATTGGCAGGTGTCGCCCATGCCGGTCAGTATAGCGGAAGGGGCCCGCTGGAGGGAGTGTATTCCGCGATAGGGCAGACACGGAAAAAGGAAGAAAGGAAGAAGAAAAAGACAAAACTGACCACAAAGACACGAAGGCACAAAGAATACGAGGAAGAGGAAGAGGAAGGGGGAAGAAGGGAGGGAGGACGGGAGGTTCATTTTCTTTTCTTTCCCTTGCCTCCTCTCTTCTTTTCTTTGAGTCTTTGTGCCTTTGTGGTTAACTCCTCTGAATTGCGTCCGGGTGGCCGATTCCCAACATGGTCACAGCGGCCACGCATCCAGCTATACTGAGGGCGTCTGAGAGAAACAAACCGCCCTCACCCCCGGCCCCTCTCCTGCCTGTCGCTCGCGACAGGAGGGCGAGGGGAGATTGCGAGTCCGCCGGCGGCCTTTCGCGGATTCTGGTGGGCCTTCGCATCGCTCGACTCACCCTACGGCTCGTTGACAGCCGCGCCACGAACGTGATGGTCCGTGTGAGGCGAGCCCGAAAAGCTGAAGCACCGCTTCGCTATGCCCCAGCCACCCCTCGTGGCCAACGGCACACGGCGTGTGCCGGATACATTATGGCTGCAGCGCGTATAGCAGCACGTTCAGGCCGATGCGGGCGGCGTCCTCGCGGGTGTAACCGCGACACTCCAGCGAATCGTGCTTCTCCAAGGCGCAGCTCAAATCGAACTGCGAAAAAATCACCCCATAGCGGTCGTCCATGCGGATGCCTTCCAACTCCGGGGGCACCCGGCGCACGGCCACGTTCAAGGGCCCGTCGCCGACGCCCGGCTGCGGATCGCGACGCGACACCGTCGCGAGATCGAAGCCGCCGTAGGTGGTCGTCAGCATCGGATCGCTGGCCGGGATGCGCTCCAGGGCGTGCTCGGGGAAGATGGTCGCCATCTCGTGACGGAACGATTCGGTGAAGGCCTTGTTGCTACAGATGGCGTCGGCAAACAGCACGCCGCCGCGCTGCACGTAGGTTTTCAGCGTCGCCCGCTCCTGATCGGTAAGACGAAAACTGTTGCGGCCGTGCATGAAGACCAGGGGATACTCGAAGATCCCGGGGCCGATGTCGATCAGGAGCGGATGCAGATCGACGCGGAGATCGACCTTCAACTGGCTGCGGGCCGCCTCCATCAAATTCACCAGCGCCCGGGGCGCCGCGTCGCAGCCGCCGGGATGGCGGAGTTTGGCGACATAGATCTTGCCGCGTTCGACCTTGTCGCGCGGGCCCCGGTCGGCTTGGGCCGTGGGAATCTCGTCTTTCCACTTGATTTCGCGATTGGTGGCATAGGCCAGCACGTTAATGCCGATCGAGCGAGCGCCGTCGATCTGCGCCTGCACCGCGGGCGTAAAATGCTGCTGCCGGCCGCTGCGAGACAGTTCCCAAAGGCAGGAGAGCGACGGCCGCGGTTCCTGCGACAGATCGGGCGGCGCATAGACCACGCTGGTGCGGCAACCGAACTCGATCCCCTGCAAAGGCCGCAATTGGTCGGCCGCCACTTGCTCTTCGGCATGCCAGATCGGATGCGCGGGGTCCAACAGTTTCAACCGATACTCGGGCTCGTTGGGAAACACCAGCGTCATCAGCTCGCGGAAACCGCGGTCGAAACCATCGCCGCCGCAATAGCCTTCGGCAAAGATGAAACCACCGCGGTCGAGGTAATCGCGCAGCGTATGGGCCAGCTTTTCCTGCTTCTCCGGGTCGCGCGGCAGCGGGCTCTGGTTTCCGCACAGATAGACCACCGGCACTTGCAGCAGGTCATCGACCGAGGCGCCGTCGAGGTCGATCACCTGCCAGGTCAGGTCGCGTTTCCACTTCGTCTCCACGTAGGCGGTCAAATTGGTCACGTCGTTGCGGTGCTGGGTCCAGCCCTCGCCGGGGCCATGTTTGAGCTTGGCCAACAACACCGGCCGGCGGCCTTTGGAGAGGAACAACAGCGCCAGGCTGGTGCCGATCAGCGGATCGTCCTCGGCATGGCCGGGGCCTTTCCAGTAGCCCTCGTTGATGTTGCCCTGTTGATGGAGCAGGTAATCGGCGCCCTCGCGATACCAGTCGTGGCCGCCGATGAAGCGGCGGGCGGTGAGCCGGCCGGCACGTTCCACGCCGTAGAGATAGTAGAGCCAAAAGGTTTGACTCTGCACGCTGCCCGGGTTGCTGCTGACGCGGAAATTTCGCCCCAACCACTGCATGGCCCGTTCGACGCGGTCGTTTTCCACGTCGCCCTGGCCGCAGCAGAGGATCTTGTCGCCCGCGGCCTTGGCGTCGGCCTGGTGGACCATGTCGCTGCTGATGATCAGCGAGGTGATGCCGGCACAGGTCATGCTGCCGGTGCCATCGAGACCCTTGTAGTAGCCCCAGGAGCCGTCGATGTTTTGGCAGTCTTCCCAATAGGCCTTGGCCAGTCGCCAGGTGCGATCGTCGACGTGGACGCCGGAATGTCCGGCCTCGAAGACCCGCTCGGCTTCGTAGAGGGCCAGCAGGGCGAACTGGGCGTTGGAATTATCGCCATTGGCGCCGGGATACGACCAGGCGCCCTTGCGCGGCCCCTCGATGAGCTGGTTCTTTTGCAACCAAACCATGTTCTTGTGGATCTGCAACAGATACTTCTCCGGATTGGCGCGGCAATAGACCATCGTCTGCAACGAGCGGGCGTAGGTGGTGGGCAGATCGGGCTGCGAGGCGAGATTCCGCAACGCCTGCTCGACGTGCTGTTCGCTGGGGTCCACCCCGGCGTTGAGCAGGGCCAGCGCACACAGCGCGGTCACGCCACCGGGCTGGCCGATGAAGTCGGGCCAGGCGCCGTCGCGTAACTGCTGCTTTTCCAGGTATTTCACGCCGTTGGCGATGGCTTTGCGGACGTCGTCGCCGGAGATATCCGCCCGCGCGACCGTTACGACCGATGCAAACAGCATGGCCGACAGAAGCAGGAGAGGCAGGCGATGTTTCATGGCTTGGGGCCTAGGGATCATGGCTACCACAACTATAATAGATTTCACAAGTTAAGGAAGCAACTCGGGCGGTCGCCGGCTGGGTATTGCCGCCGCCGCGCGGTACAATAGAGGGTCAGGGTTGGCCGAAAGGGGACAGTCCCATTTTCGTCGGACGAAAATTGGGACAGTCCCCGCCACGTGCCATTATCGAGGGATTTCCATTGTCTACCGTCAAACCGCGTAGTCTCGGCGATGTCCTCCAGGAGTTCAGCCAACACCGCCGGCTGATGCAAGAGGAACTGCAAAAGGTCATTATCGGGCAAGACGACGTGATCGAACAGATCTTCGCCGCCATTTTCACCCGCGGACATTGCCTGCTG
>CAYYBU010000501.1:0-3531 GCA_964469945.1 uncultured Planctomycetaceae bacterium | reverse complement strand
AGAAGCGGCTCCTGGACCACCTGGGGATCGAGCGGCTGCTGGCCGTGGTGGGCGGGTCGCTGGGCGGCCACATGGTGCTCACCTGGGCCACGCGGTTTTCCGATCGCGTGGCGGGCGCGGCGGCACTGGCCACCTCGCCGCGGCTGACCAGCCAGGCCCTGGCCTTCGACGTCGTCGGCCGCAACGCCATTCTTCGCGATCCCGCCTACCAGGACGGCCAATACTACGCCAACGGCAACGGCGCCGGACCGGCCGTGGGCCTCTCGCTGGCACGCATGCTCGGCCACATCACCTACCTGTCGCGGGAAGCGATGATGCACAAGTTCGATGCCCAACGGCTCGAACCGCGGGAGATTCAGACCCAGTTCGAGAACAAGTTCTCGGTGGGCTCGTACCTGGCCTACCAGGGCGACAAATTCGTCGAGCGCTTCGACGCCAACAGCTATCTCGCCTTGACGATGGCCCTGGACCTGTTCGAGCTGGGTGAAACGCCGCAGAAATTGGCCGCCACGCTGCACGAGTCGCAATGCCGCTGGTTGCTGTTGAGTTTCACCACCGACTGGCTCTTTCCGGCCTTCCAGACGCAGGAGATGGTCGATGCCCTGATCGCCGGCGGCAAGCCGGTGAGCTATTGCAACGTGCAGAGCGACTGCGGCCACGACGCCTTCCTCTTGCCCGACAACCTGGATTGTTACGGCGCGATGATCGCCGCCTTCCTGGAGCAGTGCGACAGCGGCGCCGCGGCGGCCGCCGCCGACCACGACATTGCGATCCTTCCCGAGGAAGCGTGCAGCGACGATCCCACGAGCATCTTCCATCGCCGGCGGCTGGACTACGATTCGATTCTCGGGCTGATTCCGCCCGGGGCCAGCGTGTTGGATCTGGGCTGTGGCAGCGGCGCCCTGTTGGCGCGGCTGCGGCAACGCGGCCACCAGCAGATCATGGGCATCGAGTTGGACGAGCGGGCCATTCTGGCCTGCGTCCGCCGCGGCCTCAACGTGGTGCAGGCCGACTTGAATCGCGGGCTGGCGGCCTTTCCCGCGGGGCAATTCGACTTCGTCGTGCTCTCGCAAACCCTGCAAGCGGTGTTGGACGTGGAGCGGGTGTTGGCCGACGTGCTGCGCGTGGGCCGGCAAGGCATCGTCAGTTTCCCCAATCTCGGCTACTGGAAGCTTCGCCAGCAGCTTTATGAGCAAGGCCGGGCGCCGCGCGCCGGCGCGCTGTTGGGCTTCAATTGGTACAATTCGCCCAACGTGCGATTTCTCACCATGGATGACTTCGACGAGTTTTGCCGCGAGAAGCAGATCACGATCCATCATCGCATCGCCCTGGACACCCACGCCGGCGTCGAGGTCTACGACGATCCCAATCGGAATGCCGACATGGCGATCGTGGTGATCAGCAGATAATGGATCCGGCACCCGTCGTGTGCCGCAGGCCAACGGCACTCGGAGTGTGCCGGCCGCTATGGGGCGAGCAAGAAAAAACAGGACGCGTCTGTCGCCGGGGACGTGCGACGTGCAATAGCACGCATTCCAGGCCGTGGCGCCGAAAGAGGCCAACGACCCTCGGTTGAAAGCTATACGTCACGTAGCGGCAGACGCGCCATCGAAAATCCTTCGAGATCTGAGATCGGTATAGCTCCTTTGTGCTAAAGAAAAGAGTTCGCACACTAGGCGAGGATCGGCTGCCGACCCGAGCAAGCCGGACTGGCTTGCTCTTGGGAGGCCGACTGCTCCTCCTCTATAACAGGATATACCCGATGCCCTCGTGAAGTCAAGAAACGATCTTCGGAAATCCGCGCGGCGGTCGGGCCGGTTTGCCGCAATTTCAAGTCCGACAGGCGGTTGCGACTTGAGGAAAAATTTCGCCGTGGCCGCGGCGCGTGTCACCGGCCGCGGCGGCACAGTTTGCGCAAGCCGCTTGCAGCGCAGTAGAATGGTAACCGTTCACGGGGCGGGCGGGGACTGGTCCATTTTTCGGTCCTTGAACCTGATTTGCAGGAACAGCCCGGTCCGAAAACATGGACCTGTCCCCCTCTTTCCCGCCCTGTGAACGCTTACGTGTAATGTGTTATATTGTTGTCCAGCCTGAATCACGTTTAGAGATGCCGAACCAGTCCACGAGAAATTGCACCAGGAGCAGCAACATGCAGGTACCGCCGCGGAAGGCGCATTCAGAAATGAGGAGGCCGTGGGCGGCCGTGGCGTTGGCGATTTGCGCCGGCCTGGCGGCGGCGGCAACGCTGGCGGCCGAGGAGAAGGTATTACTGCCGGACGGGACGGCCTTTCCCTTCTGGGATGACGGCACCAGCTACCGCACCACCTACCACGTCGCCTGCCAGAATCCGCAAGCTTCCGACGCGAACCCCGGCACGCGCGAGAAACCGCTGCGCACCATCGGCCGCGCTGCGGAGTTGCTGCAACCCGGCGAGAAAGTCGTCGTCCACGCGGGCGTTTATCGGGAGTGCGTCAGCCCGCCGCGCGGCGGCGCCGGACCTCGGAGCATGATTGCTTACGAGGCCGCCGAGGGCGAGCGGGTGGTCGTCACGGGGGCCATCCCCTGGCGGCCGCGCTGCCAGCCGAGCACCGGCTGGAACCCGCCGCTCAAAACTGCCTGGATGGCCGACCTGCCGGTCGAGACCTTCGCCGGCTACAACCCCTTCCTGGTCAGGAACATCTACGAAGAGTTCGTCGTCTATCACACCCTGAGCGACGCGCCCAAGTATCTACTGCGGCGCGGCCACATCTTCGTCGACGGCAAGCCGCTGCGGCAGGTCTTTCGCTACGCCGAACTGGCCCGGCAGGACGGCGCCTTTTGGGTCGAAGAGCCGGGCCTGCGCATCCACTTCCGACTGCCCGGAGATGCCGATCCGCGGCAGGCCACCCTGGAAATCACCGCGCGGGAACAAGTGTTTGCCCCCCGCGAGCGCGGACTGGGTTACATTCGCGTCCGCGGTTTTCACTTTCAGTGCGCCGCCGACGGGGTGCCCGTGCCGCAGCGCGCCATGGTCAGCAGCAACCGCGGCCACCACTGGATCGTGGAAAACAACGAAGTCCGTTGGGCCAATGCCTGCGGCATCGACGTGGGCAACCAGGACTGGAAGGCCGACCGGCCGGCGCGGTTCGGCTGCCACATCGTCCGTGGCAACCGCGTGAGCGATTGCGGCGTCTGCGGCATTGCCGGTTGCGCCTACGTCGATCAGACCTTGGTCGAAGACAACCTCGTCGAGCGCGTCGGCGGCCTGGGCATCGAGCAGATGTGGGAAGTCGCCGGGCTGAAGTTCCATCGGGCCCATAGCGTACTGATCCGCCGCAACACCTTTCGCGACATGCACCGCGCCGCCGGCATCTGGCTCGACTACCTGAATGCGAACTGCCGCGTCACGGCCAACCGGTTCCAGGACATCACGTCGCACAACGGCGCGCTTTTTCTGGAAGTCAGCCACGCCCCCAACGTCTTGGACCACAATATCTTTTGGAACATCCAATCCACCAGCGGCGCGGATCCCATCGACGCGAAGGCCGGCTC
>CAYYBU010000500.1:0-3537 GCA_964469945.1 uncultured Planctomycetaceae bacterium | reverse complement strand
AAGGAAATTCGTCAACGTGCGGGGCAGGACGGTTCGGTCGCCCCTGGCGTTGTCGGTCAACTCACGCCGTCGGCGGATCCGTCGGTGCCCTCAGCCGAGGCACCGGCGCCGCCGGCGGGTGTCAAAGATGCCCGCGGGGCCCCTTACCTCGGCGCCGTGGTTGATGATCGCAACGAACGGGGTCGCGGGCTGCGCGTGGTAGGCGTGCGGCCGGGCAGTGCGGCCGATCGCGCCGGCCTTCGCCAGCAGGACCTCATCACCCACGCCGCCAGCGCCCGGCTGCAAAAATTGTCCGACCTGTCGGCAATCCTGGCTCTGCTGGCCCCGGGCGACAAGCTGATGTTGGAAATCATGCGGGCGGGGAAAGCCAAGAAGTTGGAAGTCACCTTGGGCCAACGGTCGAGCCCGACCGGGGCGCCGCCGCGTGGTGCGGAAGTGGTTGCGGCCCCGCCGGCCAAGCCGATTCCGCCGCCACCGCCGGCCATGCCTCCCGGCACAACTCCATTGACTGGTCCGGAATTGCTGCCACCCGCTGTTGCTGACCGGGCCGGTGTGGCCGCAGCAAGCGAAGACCGCCTCGAACGACTCCAGAGGCGCGTCGAGCAGTTGGAGCGTCGTGTCCAAGAGTTGGAAAAGGCGGCCACGGAAACGCGCAAGAAGCCGTAACCGCGGCCGGCAAAAAAGTATCCGGCGCACTCCGCGTGCCGGATACAGTTGCCGATTGTCATTCGTTCGCGGCCAACACTTCCTCCACCAGTCGCCGCGGCGCGCCGATGTCGACCACGTACACGCGACCGGTGTAGCGATCCGCACCCGGGGCGAGGAAACCACGTTTGGGGGCCACGAAGGTGCAAGTCGCCGCCGCCCGGATCGTGTGCCGGGCAGCCTGCCCCGTGTCACAATCCAAACCACTGGGCAAGTCGATGGCCAGTTTCGGCGCGACGGCCGCGTTGAGCTGCTCGATCACCGCGTCCAACGGCGGACGTGGCTCGCCCCGGGCGCCGGTGCCCAGCAGGGCATCGACGATCCAGCTTGCACCGGCCAGATGTTCCGCCAGCCGCGGACCATCGTGACGGCTGCCGAAGATTTCCAACGGCGGGCCCGCTTTTTTGAGAATGTGGAAATTGACGGCCGCATCGCCGTACAGTTCGGCGGGCTCGGCCCACACCAGCACGTGGACGCGATAACCGCGCAGGTCCAAGTGCCGGGCCAGCACGAAGCCATCGCCGGCGTTGTTGCCCTTGCCACAACAGACGATGACCTGCGGTGGGCCGGCGGCAGTCGGCGCCGCGCCGGCCATAAGTTGGCCCAAGACATCAGCCGTGCCGCGGCCGGCGTTTTCCATCAGCACCAACCCCGACATGCCGTACTGCTCGCTAGCGCGGCGATCCACCTGGCCGGATTGTTGGCGCGTCAGCGTCGTGGGGGACATGGGCGTGCTTCTCCTGGGCAAAACCGCAAGCGGTACCCGACAATTCTCCCTTTTCCGCGGCTGCGGGCAAGAGGGGCGGCCTCCGCCTCCGCTTCCCCGATGAGCTAGACTTCCCTAGAATAGATCGTGGATCCGTTGCGAGAAGAGGCCGAATTCCCGAGGAGATATGCTACATGCCCATTTACGAATATAGCTGCGTCGATTGCGGTCACGATTTCGAGGTACTGGTCCGCGGCGAAGAAAAGCCGTCCTGCCCGGCTTGCGGTCAATCGCATTTAACCAAGAACCTCAGCGTGCCGGCGGCGCCGCATACGACCGCATCGGAACCGGTCTGCCCGGCCCGCGAGTCCTGCGGGGCCAAGCATTGCTGCGGGAACGGTTGCGGCATGGGCGATTTTATGTAACTCACCGCGGCGCGGTCACGACCTCGAAGGCCGCGCCCTTGATTCGCCGCATCTCTTCGTGCAGGGGCGCAATGCGCGGATCAGGCGCCACCGAGATGGCCCAGTCCATGCCGTTATCGGCCACCAACATGCCGTACTTCTTCAGCCCCTTCAGTAGCGCCTGGGCCGCCGGCGAAAAGCCTGCGATGGGGAAATCCCGGCGGAGCCGCAATCGTTCGCCCATGCGCGGCAAGTTGGGGTCGTTGTTGCGGCTGGCGAAATGCGTGGCCGGCGCCACGTACGCGCGCCGCGAGCGTTGCACGGTGATGCGCACGGCATGTCGCACCATGCCGCGCTGCAATTCGTCATAGCGAACGATGGCGGGGAAAATCGGCAACCCGGCGGCATCCGTCGAGGTCCAGCCGTCCGGCCGCAGCTTGTTGCTTCTGAGGTCAAAGATGGACGCCTGGGCGGCTTGCCAACCGGCATCGGTCCGCTTGGCCTGATAGAATTCGTAAAGGATCATCCGCAGCGGATCGACGACAATGGCGTGCCGGTCGCTTCCCTCGCCGAGCTTGTCGCGTTGCACGTCCGCGAGCGTGACGCCCTTGCCTTGGTAATTGACCGGCCAGCCTTCGATGGGCATGCCGTCGGGAACCGGGTAGGGACCTTGGTCCGATTCGCCTGGGTAATCGACGATCTTGACCGGTACCCGCGGCTGATTGGGCGGCACCAGCACGTACCCCATGTCGCTATTGGTGCGGAAAGGCTTGTTGGCGCCGATCGAAGCAATGATGTTCCGCGAATTGGGGTGCAGCGGCCATTTCGACACGTCCTGGTTCCACGCATTGGTGGCCGGAAAGACCTGCATCGCCCCCACGATGCGATCGGCTTCGGGCGTATCGAACAGCACCGGCTTCCGCAGAGTTGCCGCGGCCGTGCGAGCCCGGATGCTGCTTTTCCCTCGCGTGCCGCCCTCCTGACCATAGACCGCAGCAGCCAACCCCAGTACCAAGAACGTCATCGCAATAGTACGGAACATAGCGTCTCCTTCAGTGCCGCCATTGTAGCGGAGGAAATCTCAAATTTCAAATCTGAAATCAAATCCGCCCTCCCTTACGGCACTGCGGCGATGGCCCCCGTCCAGGCGGCCGCTTCAAACAGACTGGCTCGCACGCTGATGGGAATCGCATCGAACATGTACGGGGCACAATCACCCGGGCGGTAATAGCCCAGGGCATACATGCACTCGTTGGGCGGCGTGAGGCCCATTTTATACGGCAACACGGGGAAGGTGAGGAAGAACTCGGCGGGAGAAATCAGCGGCTGCAACAGCGGGCCGTAAGAGTGGCCGTAACGCTCCAATTGGACATCTTCGAAGTACAGCGGTTTGTGGCACAATCCGGACGCCGTCCAGGTGTAGGTCTTCGGGCCCCAGCAGCGCGGCCGGAACTGGAGGTCGCCCAGGCCGCATTCCGGAGGCATGTCTCCCTTGTTCTCCGAGATGTCGGCACTGATCGCACAAATGGACTTGAAATCACCGGGCGACGGGCATTTGTCGGCCGGCGCCGCTTTTCGCTTGACCGATTCTTGAATGGTCGGCAGCCGCTGGCTCTCGGCCGTCGCGCTGGCCGTGCCCAACGGCTCCGGAGCGGCCGTCGCTGTTGCCGGCACCTTGGCCGGCGGATGGTCTCCAAAGGGATCTTTGAAGGGGTCGCTGGC
>CAYYBU010000499.1:0-3546 GCA_964469945.1 uncultured Planctomycetaceae bacterium | reverse complement strand
ATCGCGGACGGCGTCGGACTCGAAACGGCTGGGCGACTCCATGGCCGTGAGCGAGAGCAGTTGCAGGAGGTGGTTTTGGAACATGTCGCGCAGTACGCCCACTGAGTCGTAGTAGCCGCCGCGATGGCCGACCGCCACTTCCTCGGCCGCGGTGATCTGCACGTGGTCGACGAAATTGCGGTTCCATACCGGCTCGAAGATACTGTTGGCGAAGCGGAACACCAACACGTTCAGCACGGTTTCCTTGCCCAGGTAGTGGTCGATGCGAAATATCTGGCTTTCCTCGAAGGCCTTGTGGACGGCCCCGTTCAAACGGCGTGCCGTCTCCAGGCTGGTGCCGAAGGGTTTTTCAATGACGATTCGTCGCGGGCCGTGGTCCTGCGCGGCCAGGCCGGCGGCCCCCAGGTGCTCGATGGCCGGCTCGTAGAATTGTGGGGCGGTGGCTAGGTAATAGACCCGCGTGGTCGCGACCGCGCCCTCCAACTCGTCAAGGAATCGGCCCAGCGCGGCGAAATCGTCCGGCTTGCCGATGTCGCCCGGCAGGTAGTAGATCGACGGCGCGATGGCCTGCCAGGCTGCGGCGTCGAATCGCTCGCCGGTGAACTGGACGGTCGACTCGCGAAGTTTTTCCCGCCACGTCTCGTGCGTGAAGGGTGTACGGGAGAAGCCCACGATATGGGTTGTCTCGGGGAGTCGTCCCTTGCGAGACAGTTCGTACAGCGCTGGTACCAGCTTGCGGCTGGTCAGATCGCCCGAGGCACCGAAGATGACGATGGTATGCGCCATGGCAACTCCTGCAAGGTGTGGGGCCGAGAGACCGTCCCGTTCCCGGGAGCCCTTTCCCGAGTACAAGCATTCTAATGTCTTTCATCGGAGATTCCAGGTGGCATAATTTGGGGTAATAGCGTGGCCGAGGGGCTGCCACCGTTTCAAGCCGAAACGCGCTAACGAATTCGGTAACGTCTTATCGACCTCGCCAAGGGCTGACAAATCATCTTACCACGGGCGTATCGACAAGACCGCTGGCAAGTCGCGCGACGATGTGTCATAATCGGGACTCCTGATCGTTCCTTTTCGTTAGGAGCCCAGACCCATGCGATGCGTGGCAAGAATCTTCATCGCCCTATTGCTAGCCGCCTGCGCCGCGGGAACCGTCGTTGCCCAGGGGCCAGCGACGCAGCACTCATGGCTGGCCGCCACCCCGCAGAAGTTGCCGCGCTGGCGCGGTTTCAATCTGCTGGAGAAGTTCATGCTCTCCGGCGGGCGAAAGCCGTTCCTGGAGGAGGATTTCCGGCTCATCTCGAAGCTCGGCTTCAACTTTGTGCGTCTGCCCATGGATTACCGCTTCTGGATCCAAGACGGCAACTGGGAGGAGTTCGACGAGGCGACACTCAAGGAGATCGACCAGGCGGTCCGGTGGGGCGCGAAGTACCGTATTCACGTCTCGATCAACTTTCACCGCGTCCCCGGTTATACGGTCGCCAGCCCGCCCGAAAAAACCAGCCTCTGGACCGATCCCAAGACGCAGAGCGTCTGCGCCAAGCACTGGGCCATGTTTGCCCGTCGCTACCGCGGCATCCCCAACGAGCGTCTGAGCTTCAACCTGATGAACGAGCCGTCGCAGGTCGATCCCAAGGCTTACGTGGCGGTGGTTCGCAAGTTGGCACAAGGGATCCGCGGTGAAGACCCGCACCGGCTGATTATCGCCGATGGCCTCCAGTGGGGCACTGTTCCCGTGCCGGAACTGCGTCAGTTCCACATCGCCCAGGCCACTCGCGGTTACGCGCCTATGGAAATCAGTCATTACGGGGCAAGTTGGGTCGACATCGCCAATTTCCCTTATCCCCAATGGCCACGCCTGCTGCCGCCCAACGGCACTCTGCTCAGCCCCGGGAAGGGAGAGGGCTCCCACCCCCTGGTGATCGACGGGCCATTCGCAACGGCTGCCGAGTTGCGACTGCATGTGCTGACCGTCTCGACATCGGCGTTGCTGGTAGTGGAGGCTGACGGGAAGCAGGTCTTTCAGAAACGGTTCCAATGTGGCCCCGGCAAGGGCGAATGGCAGAAGGCCGAGTTCAAGAAGCAGTGGCACGTTTACCAGAATCTCTTCGACCGCGACTATACGGCCACCATTCCCGCGGGCGCCAGACAGGTCCGGGTTCGCGTTGCCGAGGGCGATTGGCTGGAAATCGGCCAGATCGGGTTGAAGTCCGCCAGCGCCGGCGCGAAGGAGATTACGCTCGCCCTCAAGCAGGAGTGGGGCAAGAAAGTGGAACCCTTCCGTTATGCGCCGGATGCTCCGGGCGGTCCGCTGCTCGGTTTGGCCATGCAAGACCGGCCGTGGCTATGGAAGACCTGTATCGAGCCTTGGCAGGCGGTCGAGTCGCAGGGGACCGGTGTCATGGTGGGAGAATGGGGTGCGTTCAACAAAACGCCCCATGACGTCGTGCTGCGCTGGGCCGAGGATTGCCTGGGTAACTGGCAGCGGGCGGGCTGGGGCTGGGCGATGTGGAACTTCCGCGGTTCGTTCGGCGTCCTGGATAGCGATCGCCACGACGTCCAGTACGAAGACTTCGAGGGCCATAAGCTGGACCGCAAGCTTCTGGACCTGCTCCAGCGATACTGAGCCATCCCAGGTCCTGGCCTGACGCCGCTTGCCATGCCCGCGGCGGCTATGTAGACTCGAAACTTGAAGCTTGGCTTTCCCCGGTTTTTCCTTCCCCCTTCCCCGCCTTTGGAGGTATTCTCATGCGTTGCATTGGCCTGGTACGTGGCGTAGCCTGTGGGCTGGCGTTGGCTTTGACGGTGAGCGTGGCTGCGGCGGCCGTTAAGCTGCCCGCGGTGATTGGCGACAACATGGTCCTGCAACGCGGCCAAACCCTCCCGATCTGGGGCTGGGCCGAAAAGGGCGAAGAGGTCACCGTCCGGCTGGCCGGACAATCGGTCTCGGCGAAGGCCGACAATACGGGCCGCTGGAAGGTCTCCCTCGCCAAACTCGAAGCCGGTGGCCCGCTCGATATGACCGTCCAGGCGGCCTCGGGCAGCCGGACCGTCAAAAATATCCTCGTCGGCGAGGTCTGGGTGTGCTCGGGCCAGTCGAACATGGAAATGGGAATCGCCATGGCCGCCAACGGCAAGGAAGAAATCGCCGCGGCCAACTACCCGAAGATCCGCCTGTTCACCGTCCCCAAGATGCAGGCCAACGAGCCTGCCCCGGACGTGCAAGCCTCTTGGCTCGCGTGCGATCCACACACCATTGCCCAGGGAGGCTGGGGCGGCTTTTCGGCAGCCAGCTATTACTTCGGCCGCACGTTGCATAGGGAACTGAATGTTCCCGTCGGACTCATTCACACGTCCTGGGGCGGCACCCCGGCGGAAGTCTGGACCAGCCGCAAGGCTCTGGAGGCCGTGCCCGAACTGAAGTCGCTGGTCGGCGGCGATTCGTCGAAGCAGTACAATGCCATGATCGCCCCCTTGATCCCGTTTGCCATCCGCGGCGCGATTTGGTATCAAGGCGAATCGAACGTACCCCATGCCTACCAGTAC
>CAYYBU010000498.1:0-3549 GCA_964469945.1 uncultured Planctomycetaceae bacterium | reverse complement strand
GGCCCCGGTGGGGTCGACGACGTCGGGCGTGGGATAGGCGGGCAGCACGTAGGTCTCGTGCTGGCTGAAGAACATGGCCCCGTGCTCGCCCTTCTTAAGCACCACGAAGCGCGGGCCCATGGCGCGCACCGCCTGCCCGGCCCGCACCAGGTTCTCGTCGCCGGTCAAGAGCCGCGCCTCGCTGTCGTTGAGCACCAGGCCGTCGATTCGCTTCAGCAGCGTCAATAACTCTTTCCGCTCGCTGTTGATGTAGTAGTCCATGGTGTCGGCCACGGTCAGCACCGTGCCGGGGCACTGGTCCAACACGCGCATCTGCAACCGTGGCGAGCCGTTGGCCAGGAAGAGAAACTTGCACCGCGCATATTGCGGAGGCAACACGGGGTCGAACTGCTCCAGTACGTTGAGTTGCAGATCGAGCGTCTCACGGTCGTTCATGTTCTCCAGGTAGCGGCCCCGCCAGCGGAAGGTCTTGCCGCCGTGGACGATCTGCAAACCCGTGGTGTCGATGTTTCGCGACTGGAGCAGTTTGGTATGTTCGGCGGGCCAATCGTCGCCCACCACGCCGGCCAGTCGCACCGAGGTGAAGAAGCTGGCGGCGTAGGAAAAGAAGACCGCCGAGCCGCCCAGCACCGTGTCGCGCTGCTGGGTAGGTGTTTCCACGCTATCGAAAGCGACCGATCCGACGACGAGCAAGGGCATCAGCAGGCTCCTCCATTTCGGGGACGATGGTATTATACGAACAATTGCAAGCCGTAGGTCAGGCACCCCGCGCCTGACGTACGAAGCTGTGTGCGATGTCGAGTGTTATATAGGTTGCTTGGGACGCAAGGGGGACAGTCCCATTTTCACGGCAAAAGTGACTGTTTGCGAGGCAACGCTCGTCGTGCCGTGAAAATTGGGACAGTCCCTGGTTATTTCTGCCCCTTTTCGATCTTGGCCCAGGTGTCGCGGAGTGGCACGGTGCGATTGACGACCAGCGCATCGGGACAGGAATCCTTATCGACGCAGAAATAGCCCAGCCGCTCGAACTGGAAGCGGCTGCCCGGAGTGGCCGCGGCCAGGCTCGGCTCGACCATCGCGCGGGGCACCACTTCCAACGACTGCGGGTTCAAGTTCGACTTGTAGTCGGCGCCGGCCGGCACGTCGTCGGGGTTCGCCTTGGTAAACAGGTGATCGTAGAGCCGCACTTCCGCTGCCTGGGCATGGGCCGCCGAGACCCAGTGAATGGTCCCCTTGACCTTGCGGCCGTCGGGCGTGTTACCGCCGCGCGTCTGGGGATCGTAGGTGCAGTGCAACTCGACCACCTCGCCGGTGGCGGGGTCTTTGACCGCGCTGGTGCAGGTGATCAGATAGGCCCAGCGCAGCCGCACCTCACGACCGGGCGCCAGGCGGAAGAACTGCTTGGGTGGATCTTCGCGGAAATCGTCCTGCTCGACGTAGAGCACGCGGCCGAAGGGGACCTTGCGCGTGCCCATGGCGGCATCCTCGGGATTGTTGACCGCCTCCATCTCTTCCACTTGGCCCTCGGGGTAATTGTCGATCACCACGCGCAGCGGCCGCAGCACGCCCATCACCCGCGCGGCCCGGCGGTTGAGGTCCTCGCGGAGGCAGTGCTCCAGCAGGGCGATGTCGATCACGCCGTCGAACTTGGCCACGCCGATCCGCGCGCAGAAATTGCGGATCGCCTCGGGTGTGTAACCGCGGCGGCGCAGGCCGCAAATGGTGGGCATCCGCGGATCGTCCCAGCCGGTGACGAAACCCTGTTTGACCAGTTCCAGCAGCCGCCGCTTGCTCATCACCGTGTAGTTGAGATTCAACCGCGCGAACTCGATCTGCCGCGGGGGATAGATCCCCAGTTCCTTGACGTACCAATCGTACAGCGGCCGGTGGTTCTCGAATTCCAAGGTACAGATCGAATGTGTGATGCGCTCCAGCGAGTCCGACTGGCCGTGGGTGAAGTCGTAGGTCGGATAGATGCACCACTTGTCGCCCGTGCGATGATGGGTGGCGCGGAGGATGCGGTACATGACCGGGTCGCGCATATTCAGGTTGGGCGAAGCCATGTCGATCTTGGCCCGCAGCGTCCGCGAGCCGTCGGCGAAGTCGCCGGCCCGCATGCGCTCGAATAGATCCATATTCTCCTCGATGGAGCGGTCGCGGTAGGGGCTATTCTTGCCCGGCTCGGTCAGGGTGCCGCGGTACTGGCGGACCTGGTCGGCGTCCAGATCGCAGACGTAGGCCTTGCCCACGCCGATCAATTGCACGGCCCATTGGTAGAGCTGATCGAAGTAGTCGGAGGCGTAGAACAGGCGGTCCTCCCAGTCGAAGCCCAGCCAGCGGACGTCCTCCATGATGGAATCGACGTATTCCACGTCCTCCTTGGAGGGATTGGTGTCGTCGAAACGCAGGTTGCACTTGCCGCGGTAATCGGCGGCGATGCCGAAATTCAGGCAGATCGACTTGGCATGGCCGATGTGCAAATAACCGTTGGGCTCGGGCGGGAATCGCGTGTGGACGCGGCCCTGGTGCTTGCCGCTACGGATGTCTTCGTTGATGATGTCGCGGATGAAATCAGACAGGCCGGAATCGTTGGTCGCCATAAGGTTTATCTCCCGCTGCTGGATGGTTCGCCGTGGAAGATCGTCCATTCTACCGGAAATGGCCGGTGATTCAACATCTCTCCACAGCGCGCCGGAAGTCCGTAGGTCAGGCTGTGCCTGACAGGGCAGGCGTCAGGCACAGCCGGACCTACGATCTGCTTTACATCTCCTCCCGTTCCAGCGCCCGATCGATGCGGCTCAGCGAGCGCTGCCGGCCCAGAATGGCCAGAGTGTCGAACAGCCCGAATCCGATCGCCTTGCCGGTCACGGCGACGCGCAGGGCATGGATGACCTCGCTCACATGGATTTCTTCGTTGGCGACGAACTGTTGCATGGCCTGCTCCAGCGTTGCCGCGTCGAAGGGCTCGGCGGCGGCCAGGCGCTGGCGGAATTTCCCCAACACCGCGCCGGCGCCCGGCTTCCGCAGCCACTTGGTCAGCGCCTTCTCGTCATAAAGCAGCCGCTCGTCGGGCAGGAAGAAGAAATCGTAGTCCAGCACGTCGCCGGCCGTTTTGATGCGGTCGGCGGCCGCTGCGATGATCCGCGCCACCTGCCCGCGCCACTCCGGCGAGGCGGGCGCGGTCACCAGCCCGGCACGCTCCAGATAGGGCAGGACCATGTCGAGCTTGTCCCCTGGTGGCAGCAGTTGCATGTAGCGGTCCTGGAACGACCAGAGCTTCTTGGGATCGAAACTGGCCGGCGCCTTATTAACCCGCTCCAGGGAAAAACTCTCCACCAACTCCTGGCGGTTGAAAAACTCCGCCTTGTCGTCCAGCGACCAACCCAGCAAGGCCAGGTAGTTCACCAGCGCGTCGGGCAGATAGCCCACCTGCCGGTAAAAGTCGACGATCACCGGGTTGAACGTCTCGGGGGCCGTCTCCAAACCGATCTGGGCGGCGATCTTCTGGCCGTGCTCGACCATCTGGGCGAAGTCGCGGTTCTTCAGATA
>CAYYBU010000497.1:0-3551 GCA_964469945.1 uncultured Planctomycetaceae bacterium | reverse complement strand
TCTTTTCCAATCGGGGGTGTCGCTTCCTTCCCAGATTGCTCGGAGCCGACCTTTAACGGCACGTTAAAACATGTTCCGAGAAAGGGGTCCTTTTCTGGTGTGTGTCAGGCGCGAGTAACCGCGTGGCGCGTGGGGTGGCTGAAGCCTGGGCGCCGAGAATCAACTGAGTTCCCATCCACCTGCACGAGATAATCTCAAAACGAGATTCCACGGCAGGCAGGTGTGCGTGATCAAATCGACGTAAGGAGGCGGCTGATTCCGGCGCCGAGGTCGCGCGGCCGGAAACACGATTCAGCAGCACAGAATGCAGGCTGACGGTGGACTATGCTCGTAGCGGTACTCCGCCTTGCAGGCAACCGAGGCATGGGCAAGTTGGTCGTTCAATGCGCTAGGTCCTGAACCAATCTTTCCACCATAATCTAGTAACTTGACGGCGATTTGCGCAAGCGCTAAGCTCCAAAGTTGCATTCTGCCGCGGCCCTCATTACAATCACTTTCCTGCTGTTGTGTCTGTTTTCAATTACATGGAGCCACTACGATGCGTGGGAAGATTGTCTTGCGGGCCGGGGGTGCGATCCTCGCGGTGTGTTGTCTGGTTGCGGTCGCCGCGGCCGACGTGAAGTTGGCGGGCGTGTTCGGCGACCACATGGTGTTGCAGCGCGATATGCCGGTTCCCGTCTGGGGATGGGCCGACGCCGGAGAGCAAGTCACCGTCACCTTGGGCGATCAATCCAAGACGGCAACCGCCGACAGCAGCGGCAAATGGTCGCTCAAGCTCGATCCACTCAAGCCCGGCGCGGCGCTGGAGCTTAAGGCACGGGGCAAGACCAGTTCGGTCCGCTTCACCGACGTGCTGGTCGGCGAGGTATGGCTTTGCTCGGGCCAGTCGAACATGGAAATGTCGGTTGGCGGCGTGGCGAACAAGGACGCCGAGATCGCCGCCGCCCAACATCCGCAGATCCGCATGTATTTCATCGACCATGTTCCAGCCAAAGAGCCACAGGCCCAACGTAACGGCCATTGGACTGTTTGCAGCCCGCAGAGCGTGAGCGGCTTCTCGGCCACGGCCTACTTCTTCGGCCGCGACCTTCACCGGCAACTGAATGTGCCGGTCGGCCTGATCAATTCATCCTGGGGCGGCACGCCGGTACAGACCTGGACCAGCATCAAGGCGCACGAGGCGGTGCCCGCGCTGAAGTCGATGGTCGACGATTTGCGCCGCCAGGAAGAGTTCTACGCGAGTGGAAAGGCGCAGGCGCAGTACGACAAGCAGTTGGCCGATTGGAAGAAGGCGGCCGCGGCGGCCAAGGCGAGCGGAAAGCCCTTCAAGGACCAGCAACCGCAGCCGCCTCAAGACCCGGCGCTTTCACCGTGGGCCCCCGCGGCGTTGTACAACGGCATGATCGCCCCGCTGGTTCCCTATGCCATTCGCGGCGCCACCTGGTACCAGGGCGAATCGAACGCCGGCTCGCCCATCTACGGCATTCAACTCGCGGCCATGATTGCCAACTGGCGCGACGACTGGAAGCAGGGCGACTTCCCCTTCCTCTTCGTGCAGTTGCCCAACCTCTCGGTTCAACAGAGCCAGCCCTCGGAGGGCGTAGGCGGCTGGCAATTGGAACGCGAGCAGTTCCTCAAGCTGCTCGACACGGTGAAGAACACCGGCATGGCCGTGACGATCGACATCGGCGATCCCAACGACATCCACCCGCACAATAAGCAGGACGTTGGCAAGCGGCTGGCCCAATGGGCCTTGGCCAAGACCTACGGCAAGGACGTGGTCGCGTCGGGGCCGTTGGTGAAGTCGAGCCGCCAGGAGGGCGGCAAGATCGTCGTCGAGTTCAATTACATCGGCGGCGGGCTGGCGGCGCGCGATGGCGGCAAGCTGACCGGCTTCGCCATCGCCGGCGCCGACAAGAAGTTCGTCTGGGCCGACGCCCGCATCGTCGGCGACACCGTCGTCGTGTCGAGCCCCGCCGTCCCGGCGCCGGTGGCGGTCCGTTACGCCTGGGCGTTCAACCCGCCGTGCAACCTGGTCAACAAGGAGGGCCTGCCCGCCTCGCCCTTCCGCACCGACGACTGGGCCCAGTAATTCAGCTTTCCATTCCGCGCCCCTCTCTCGCTCGCGGGAGAGGGGCGTCTGGTAACGTTCACGGGGCGGGCGGGGACTGGTCCATTTTTCGGCCAATCCGCGCCGTTTCCAAGTACGACATGGTCCGAAAACATGGACCTGTCCCCTTCTTTCCCCAGCACTTGCCAGAGCGCGTCAGGCGGCTTCGTGCTTGGTCGCGTCTGCCAGCGGGAGGGCCTTTTTGTCCGCTGCCTGCACCTGTCGTGCCTGCCAGGTCTCGGTCCAGACGCAACCGGCCCAGGAAAGGCCGACGCCGAAGCCCACCAAGAGCGTTTGCTTGCCCGGCCGCAGACGGTCCGAGTGCCGCAGGTCATGGATCAAGATGGGAAGGGTCGAGGAGACCGTGTTGCCGTAATCGGCCAGCGCCTCGGGGGTGTGCTCCGCGTCCAGATGGAGCCGCTCCCGCAGATGATTGAGCATGAAGGTGGTGGCCTGGTGCAGCAGGAAGAGGTCCACGTTGTCGCGGCTCCAGCCGGCGCCGTCCAAGACGCGCTGCACCATCGGCGGCACGACCTCCAGGGTGAACTTCACCAGTTCGGGGCCATCCATGTAGAGGCTGCTGGGCCAACGCTTCCGTTTCCGCGGTTGGATCGCCTGTTCCGCGGGCCGGGCGCCGCCGCTGGTGACCATCAAGGTATCGGCGCCGCGGCCGTCGGTGCCGAAGACGAACGAGCCCAACGACGGCGCGGCGGCCGCCTCGATCAAGGTGGCCGCCGCGCCGTCGCCGAAGATCGTCCGCAGGGAACGATCGGTCGGATCGATGTACTTGGAATACGTTTCCGCCGTAATCAGCAGGATGCGGTGCGCCGAACCGCTGCGGATCAGGCCGTCGGCCAGCGATAGCCCATAAACGAAGCCCGAACAGCCCAAGTTGAAATCCAACGCGCCGATCGAGGTAGGCAGCCCCAGCCGATCCTGCAACAGGCAGGCGGTCGTGGGCAGCGGATAGTCGGGCGTCTGCGTGCAGAAGAGGAGAAAATCGATCGTGCTGCGATCGATCGCGTGGGCGGCGAAGAGTTTTTCCGCCGCCGCCACCCCCAGGTCCGACGCGCACTGCTGGGGACCGGCGATGTGACGGGCCCGAATACCGGTCTTGGCATAGATCAGGTCCATGTCCCACTTGGGAAACTGGGCCTGCAAAGCCGCATTGTCCTCGACCGTCTCGGGCAAGTGAATCGCGATCGGGCCAATGGCCGGATATTCCATCGCCGCATCCTCAAACACAACAGGCAGTTAAAATAAGGGCCGGAACGTACCACAGCCGGCGGGGGCGGTCAATTGCAATTGCTCTTCTTCCATCCGTGGCGGAATTTTATTGACTGGCCTTGACCGCGGCCCGAGCCTTACCCTACGCTCCATGCCTCTCTTCTAGGATTAGACTCAGGAATCGCCCGCAGTCAAGGGCATCTTTTCCCTAAAC
>CAYYBU010000496.1:0-3562 GCA_964469945.1 uncultured Planctomycetaceae bacterium | reverse complement strand
CCGGAAGACTATGTCCTGGTGTTTGAAAAGGGCAGTCAAACCCGGCTGGCCGTCTGGACAACGTCCGCTTCGCCCCATGCCACTCAGATTCCCGTCGCCGCCGGCCGATTTCACGTCACGGGGCACACCGGCCAATCTTTGCCCGCGTTGACGGCCGACGCTCATGGGCTGCGGGTGACCGTCCTGGACGCGCCGCAATATCTAGTACCGGAACGGCTCGGATCGGGATCGTGACGACGTAGTAGTCCATCCACGCCAAAACGTTGGGTGGCACCCGAGTCTACTCCAACGGCAGATTCCGCAGCGGCCGCAACACGCCTTGCTCCTGAGGCCCGACGACGGCCACCAACCGGCCGGTGGCGTCCAGGGCGGCGATCTCCGGCGCCGCGGGCAGCGCATCCCTGACGATCGTCAGCCCGTGCTGGATACGCACGATCTCGTCGGCGGAAAGCACGATCGTGGGCAACTGCGTCACGGCACAGGCCAAGGGCAGCAGACGTGCCGCGCAGCTCTCCGCGGTCAATTGCCAGGGATCGGCCGCCTCGGCTATGCGGAAGCCGCCGATCGCGGTCCGCTCCAACGCCGACATGACGGCCGTCGTTCCCAACGACTCGGCTAGGTCGCGTCCCAGCGAACGCATGTACGTGCCGCTGCTGCACTCCACCCGCAGCACCACCTCCGGATACTGATAGGAAACCACATCGAGGCG
The DNA here is from genome assembly GCA_964469945.1 of uncultured Planctomycetaceae bacterium. Taxonomy (GTDB): domain Bacteria; phylum Planctomycetota; class Planctomycetia; order Pirellulales; family Thermoguttaceae; genus CAYYBU01. The sequence continues at coordinate 2,853 of CAYYBU010000496.1, read as the reverse complement.
ATGGATCGTCACCGTGCGGGGCTGCAACTCGACCGCACGCCCTTTGCGCGCCAGGTCGTAGGCGCGGCGTCCCTGGATCTTCAGGGCGGAATAGACCGGCGGGCGCTGTTGGATCGGACCGGTCAGCGCCCTGGCGGCGGCGCTCAGTTGCTCGGCCGTCGGCAGCGGCGGGTTGGCCAACTCAGTGACCTCGCCTTCCAGATCTTCAGTCGGGCTGTGGCGCCCCAGCAGGAACGTGCCCAGGTAGCTTTTGGGCGTTTGCTGCACGTACTCTATCAAGCGCGTGGCCGCGCCGGCCGCCACCACCAACACGCCTGTGGCCAGCGGGTCGAGGGTGCCGGCATGGCCGACGCGCCGCATACCCAGCAAACGCTGCATCTGGTCGACGACTTGCCGTGAGGTCATCCCGGCCGGCTTGTGCAAATTCAGAAATCCATCCATGAGGGCGAGCGATTCGGTTTGTGTTGTGGAAGGTGGAAAAAGCAAAGCCACATTTTGCGATCATGCCGTGCGAGGCGGACCACTGGCATCTATTGTAGTGGAGAGTTAGGATGGACAGGAAGGTGTTTTGAACCCCTGCGACCCTCACCCCCGGCCTTTCTTTCGCCGAGCGGGCGAGGGGAGTGAATGCGACGAGAAGCGATGCAAGTCGAGCGGCTGGGCCCCTACAAAATCCGACGCAAACTGGGCCGTGGCGGCATGGGAACCGTCTACGAGGGGGTTCACGTGGAAACGGGCGAGTCGGCGGCCGTGAAGTTGCTCTCCGCCGCCTTGGTCCACGAGCCCGACTTCCGGCAACGCTTCCAAGCGGAAATCGACACCCTGCGAAAGCTCCATCATCCCAATATCGTCCGCCTCTTCGGTTTTGGCGAGCAGGAGGAGCATCTTTATTATGTGATGGAACTCGTGGCCGGCAGCAGTCTGGAGGAAGAACTGGGACGCGGCCGGACGTTCTTTTGGCGCGAAGTGACGCGGATCGGCATCGACGTGGCCCGCGCCTTGCGGCATGCCCACGACCGCGGCGTGATCCATCGCGACATCAAGCCGGGAAACCTGCTGATGACGGCCGACGGGCATGTGAAACTGTCCGACTTCGGCATCGCCCGCTTATTCGGCAGCACGACACACACCACAGCCGGCAGCGTGTTGGGGACGGCCGAATTCATGTCGCCGGAACAGGCCGAAGGGCGACCGGTCGGCCCGCGCTCCGACCTGTACAGCTTGGGCGGCGTGTTCTACGTGCTGTTGACGCGGCGGCCGCTGTTCCGCGGCGATTCGCTGCCGGAGATCCTGCACAAGCAGCGTTTCGAGCAACCGACGCCACTGGGCGAACTGGCTCCCGACGTGCCGGGCGAACTGGAGCAAATCATCACCCAACTGCTGGAAAAGGATTCCGAGCGGCGGATTCCCAATGCGACCGTGCTCTTGCGCCGCCTGGAAACCATGGAGCAAGCGTTGTCGCTGGGCATGTTGGCCGCGGCATCCGCTCCATCCCCTGAGTCCACGGCGAGCGGCGCCGGGGCGGCTGCGACGGCCAGACCGGCGTCGCCTCCCGCGGCGGCCGCGGAGTTGCCGCCAACGCTGGCCGCAGACAGCGTGCCCGGCGTCTTGTCCGCCGGGGACGCCGCTGCGATAGCCCCTGCGCCGGTTGCGGATACTTTGGCCACGGCGGCCTTCGAGATTGCGGCGGAGCCACCGCCGGTTGGTTCCCGGGAAGGGGACAGTCCCGTTTTCGCGGAACGAAAACAGGGACAGTCCCCACCCGAGAACAGGCCCGTCGAGCCCGCCGCGGCGGAAAGCGTCAAGCCGGCCGGCCGCTTCACGCTCGTCGGCGAAGCGGATCTGGACCAGGCCGAAGCGCCCCATGCCGCGCCGCCGCGCATCTCTCTGCATACGGCCATCCTGGCGTTCAGCCTCGCAGTCATCGGCGTCCTGATCTGGTACTTCCTCCAACCAGCGACCGCCGAAACGTTGTTCGATCGCATCGAGGCGCGCACGGCGGGCAACGACCCCGAGTCGTTTCGCCAGGCCGAGGACGACATCCACGAGTTTCTCCTGCGATTCCCAGCCGATTCGCGCTGCGGGCGACTACGGGACTACCAACAGGAGATCGAGTTGGATCGCTTGCAGCGGAAGTTCGAGCGGCGTACCAAGGGACTCGGGGTTGCCGAATCGCTGCTGCCGGTGGAACAAGCCTATTTGGACGCCATGAATTACTGGCGGCTGGATCCGGAGCGCGCGATGGCGAAGTTTCAGGCCCTGCTCGATCTGTACGACCAGCCGTCCGCCCGCGTGGGCCCCACGGGCCAATGTCTGGAGCTTGCCCGGCGGCAACTGGCCCGCCTGCGGGGGCGCTTCGACGCGCCGGCGACCGAACAGCTTGACCTGGTCCAGAGCCGCTTGGACCTGGCCGACCAACTTCGTCGCACCGACGCGGCGCGGGCCGAGGCGATGTATCGAGCGGTGATCGAGTTGTATGCGCACAAGCCGTGGGCCACCGCTGCCGTCCGCCGTGCCCAGGCCGCTTTGAAGAGCAAAAAGGATTCCCCATAATGTCATCGCAGCCCCATCCGATCCGTCCCGGCTTTCCCACCACCCGCTTGCGGCGATTGCGCTATCAACCGGCACTGCGAGAATTGGTGCGCCAGACGCGGCTGTCGCCCGCCGATCTGGTGCTGCCGCTGTTCGTTCGCCCCGGCGCCCATATTCGTCACGAGATTGCGGCCATGCCGGGCCACTACCAACTCTCTCCCGACCTGCTGGCCGAGGAGATCCGCGCCGCGGCCGACCTGGGGCTGGGCGGCGCCATCCTCTTCGGCATCCCGGCGGAAAAAGACGCCGTCGGCAGCGATG
>CAYYBU010000495.1:0-3566 GCA_964469945.1 uncultured Planctomycetaceae bacterium | reverse complement strand
TTCACCAGCGGCCAGGCCTGGGGGCTCCCGCCGGGCATCATGCTGGGGCCCTTCAAGGCGCCTTCTTCGCCGCCGGAGACGCCCGTGCCGATGTAGAGCAAGCCCTTCGATTCCACGTAGGCCGTGCGACGCTCCGTCTCGCTGAAGTGCGTATTGCCGCCGTCGATGATTACGTCGCCGGGGGAGAGCAAGGGCAACAGCTTCTCGATGAACTCATCGACGGCCGCTCCCGCCTTGACCATGAGCATCACCTTGCGGGGCGCCGCCAGTGTGCCGACCAACTCTTCGAGAGAGTGGCAACCGACGAAGTTCTTTCCCTGGGCCCGGCCGGCCATGAACTCGTCCACTTTGCTGACGGTGCGGTTGAAGACCGCCACGGCGAACCCGCGGCTCTCGATGTTCAGGGCCAAGTTCTCGCCCATGACCGCCAAACCGATCAGGCCGATATCACATTGCGTTGTCATACTGACGTCTCCCCTTCATTCCGCGTTAAGTCTTGGGTCTTGGGGCCAAGTCCCGCTCTCCCTCCGGGAGAGCGTCGGGGTGAGGGTGCTGCTGAGAAGTCGCAGCCATGATGGATGCCCCTTCTCCAATTCCCCCTCACCCCTGCCCTCTCCCGGAGGGAGAGGGGGACCAACATCCTTGATCCCTCATCTCTCATCTCTCATCATCCCTTCACCTTGCACCAGGGCGGGCGGTCCGGCAGGTAGCTCTCGAATTCGACCAGCAATTGCTGCTGGTAGGCGCCGGCGAACGTGCCGGCGAAGAATCGCGCCACGCCCTCGTCGTGGAATCGCTTCCAACTGGCCTCCTCCGCGCCCGGATTGATGGGGAAAAACAGGGCGTGGTTGGCCACCGCCGCCTTGTAGTCGCCGGGGGCATCGCCGATCATCAATACGTGCGCGGGCGGATACTTGGCGGCCACGCCCAGGCACTCCTTCTTGGTGCCGATCTCCTGGCCGCAAATCGCCACGACGTAGCGGCTCAAGTCGTGCTCTTCCCATTCCCGCTGCAAGGCATCCTGAGGCGTGGCCGAAACGACCAGGATGTCGGCCTGCGGGAAGAGCTTTTGCAAGCTCTCGCGCACGAACGGGAAAGGAGGCACGCCGCGGACGATGTCCGCCACCGCCTGGTTGACCGCCCGCGACCACGTCAGCGTGCGCCGCAGATCGGGATCGCCGCTCGCGGCCACCGCTTGTTCCAAGGCCGGATTGCCCAGGCGGGTCTCGCGCTGGATCCAATCGCGCAGCGACTGCGGAATGGTGATCTTCACCCCGCGGCGTTGCACTTCCGGACGTTGCTCGAGCCACTCCAATGCCTCGATCAGTGCCGGGAAGCGATTGGTGCCGCGGCTCTTCGAGTAGAGATTGACGAACTCCGCCGCTTCCCGGGCGTACTTGCTCACGCCCTGCAACTCCCAATGGTTGATGATGTTGGGAATGAAGCATTCCTTGTGCTTCAATTCCATGGTGTCGAAGGCGCAACCATCGGAATCGATGCCGACGAGGTAGTCGTGTTTCGGTTTCAGGTCAAACATGTCCAACGCTTCGGTCCGCTTGAGGAACGTACTTCGCCAACTTCTGTTCGGCGTAAATCGGCGCAAATCGCGTCAACCGCTGCCGGCCGTCGACCAGGGGCAGACCGACCATGTCGTTGCCCACCAGCGGACGGGCATAGCGGAGAAAATCATCGGTCACGTCGCAGCCACCCTGGGCAATCCAGTGGGCCGGGAAGGTCCGTTCGCTGTTGGCCACCTCGGTCAAGGGAACCTTGTCGTAGCGAATGCTGTAGATTCGCCCCGGGCTGCGCAAGATCGTGGCCATGTAGCCGCTCTGGCCGGCGGCGGCCAATTCGACCGCCATCTGGCCCACACCATAGGCTTCGTCCAGATCGACCGGCGAGGCATAGGCCATGGAATGCCGCTGGTCGGTGCCGACGACGTTTCCGCGGGCCGCCCCCTTGGCAGCCAGCCCGGTCTCGTTGAGATAGTTGACCAAGGCCTGCGCCACCGTGGTGCGGCCGGAACCGAACGACGTATGGCCGAAGGAGTCTTTCACCTGACCCAGGGCACCCACGTCAAAACCCTCGCTGACGACCACCAGACAACGGCCGCAGCGGCGGAGCTGGTCGTTCACCTGGTCGGACAATTGCTCCAGCGTGCAGGGGCTCTCGGCCAGATAGATTTGCAGGGGCATCTCCCGGGCCGGGTCGGCCAATCGCGCGGCGGCCGGAATGAAGCCGATCTTCCGCCCCATCGCTTGCATCACCAGCACCGGGTCGGCCGGCGACGAGCCGGCGTTTTCTTCGTTGGCGTTCTGCACGGCGTGCATCCAGTAGCGGGCCACCGAGCCGTAGCCGGGCGTGTGGTCGATGAGCCGAAAGTCGCTGTCGCCCACGTCGTTGTCGATGGTCTTCGGCACCCCGACGGCCACCAGGTCCAGACCGCGGGCGTGGGCCAACCGGGCGATCTTGTTGGCCGTATCCATCGAGTCGTTGCCGCCGATGTAAAACAGATAGCCGACCTGGTGGGCGTCGAGGACCTCGATCACCCGATCGAAGTCCTCGGCCTGGTCCGGCTTGAGCTTGTAGCGGCAGGTGCCGATCGAGCCGGCGGCGGGCGTGAATCGCAACAGGCCGACTTCTTCGGCCGACTGTGCCGAAAGATCGAGCAGTTCCTCCTTGAGCACACCCTCGATGCCATGCCGCGCGCCGTAAACCGTTCCGATAGCGTCGAACTCGCGGGCGGCTTCGATAATGCCCTGTAGGCTGCTATTGATGACGGGCGTTGGACCACCACTCTGGGCAACGAGCAAATTCCGCCGCACGCTCATGACGCTCACCTCTGCCGATGCCGGGCGGATTGCCAACTTGCCAGCACGTCGCGTGGACGGCAGGTGGGCAGCCGGTCCCAGTGAAACGAGCGATTCTACTCCCCTCGCACATTGGGAACAAGAAGGGGGGGCTATGCAGCCAACGGCCTGACATTGGCCGGAGAAACATGGCTCAGAGCGTCACGAACCGTCAGATTGATGAGTTGCTCGACGGCGGACGCCACGACATGAGGGCGGAGGGCGGTGCTCAGCCGGCGTCGCTCGAGCACTTGGTCCACTTCGATCGCGATAAACCCGTCGGCCAGAGCGCGGACATAGCCTCTTATCTCGGCAACCTCCATGCCGGCCACGCGCAGACATACGCATTGCCAAAAGTCGGCACGACACTGCCGGGCCACCTCGCCGCCCACTTGACTGACCAAGCTGGCTTGGCGCCAGGGAAAGAAGAAGGCAAACAACTTCGTGGTTGGAGACTCCAAGTTCATGGAACGCCTGTTGCCGGAATGACACCCAAAGAGGGGTCACTAGCCATACGCTGTTGGGGCAGACGAAGAGCCAGCCTGCCCCAGAACTAATCGAGTGCCGGGAACGAAAACTTCAGCCAAAAACGATCACATTTGCACCTTCTTCGGCGCCGGCTGACCGGCCTCTTTGCAGCCTCCCACTTGCAAGGTAGAATTGGGGCGGTAGTCTGGTGTGCGATCCATCGCCGTTGGCAAGGATTTTGGGAGAGGT
>CAYYBU010000494.1:0-3570 GCA_964469945.1 uncultured Planctomycetaceae bacterium | reverse complement strand
CGTGCTGGGCGGCATCGTCGCCGGCGTGTCCTGGATGCTTTATCCGCACTTCACGCTCATGCTGCTCGGCCTGCTGGTCGGCGTTTATGTTCCCCTCGATTTTGCCAATGGGATTCCCGAGATTCCAGCGCCGCTCGTGGAGTACATCATTCATAACATGTTGTGGGTCAACATCTATTGGGGCCTGATCAACTTGCTGCCGATCTGGCCGCTGGACGGCGGGCAGATCGCCAGGGAAGTGCTGTTGTGGCTCAGTCCGCGCGAGGGCATCGGCCAATCGCTGCTGCTCTCGACGGTGGTGGCGACGTTGTTGGCGGTTTGCGGCCTGGTGCTGTGGCGGAGCTATCTTACCGCGTTTTTTTTCGGCTATCTGGCCTTTCAAAGCTACGCGACGTTGCATGCCTACAACGGCCGCCGCGGCCCATGGTGAGGACCAGCGCCGGTGTCTTCGAGCAGAGGACCATCCTCGCGGCGCGCCTGTCGCGAGGCGCAATCAGCAAGAATCTTTGCACAATCTGCGGCGCGCGGTCCGATATAGTGTTGCAATATCGGCTTAAGACGTTACAAATATAGAAGTGTGTGATCGAGAGTGTGAAGGAGAGCGGTCCCTCGCAACGGCTCACTGTGAAAAGTTGCTGGAGGGGACCAGCACGAACCCTTGTGGACGGAGGAACTGTGGTGGCCAAGAAGACTGCAACCACGAAGAAGGTCGCGAAGGTCGCTAAGAAGGCAGCCCCGAAGGCAGCCAAGAAGGTCGCGAAGAAGGCGACCAAGAAAGCGGCCACGAAGAAGCCGGCAATGAAGGGCGATTGCGGCTGTAGCTGCAAGTAAGCCCCGGCTGGGCTGATCAGGCCGGCTGGCTGATCAGGCCGACGGATCGCGACTACGACGAGAAAGAGCCGCAGGAACCACGTGTTCCGGCGGCTCTAAGCTTTTGCGGGCCAAGGGGTTAGCCGATAATGGGCAGCGTGGGCAGCCGTGGGCTTTGGCGGCGTTGGGCGGCCAAGTTGCCGACCAGCGCGTGGGCAAGCCTTTCGAGATAGGGCTTGGCCGGCGCGTAGTCCAGCGCCGCCACCAGGCGTCCTTCATCGGCCAATAGGCGGAGCTGTTTCCACATGGGCACTTCACCGAGGAACGGGACATGGAGTTCCGCGGCCCGCCGCTTGGCGCCGCCGCTGCCGAAAATGTCCTCGCGATTGCCGCAATGGGGACAGACGAAGAAACTCATATTCTCGACCATCCCCAAGACCTCGATGTTCACCTTGCGGAACATGGTGATGGCCTTGGTGGCATCTAGCAGGGCCACGTCTTGCGGCGTGGAGACCACCACCGCACCGGCAAGCGGTACCAATTGGGAAAGCGATAAGGCCACGTCGCCGGTGCCGGGCGGCATGTCGACGATCAAATAGTCCAGCTCGCCCCAAGCGGTATCGCGCAGAAACTGCGTCAGGGCGCCGTGCAGCATGGGCCCGCGCCAGATCACGGCCTCGCTGGGCGGGACCAGCAGTCCGATGGACATGACCTTCATGCCGGCCACTTCGATGGGGGCAATACGATTGTCGAGCAATTGCGGCCGCTCGTTGGTGCCAAGCAGATGGGGAATGCTGGGCCCATAGACGTCGGCATCGAGTAGACCGATTTTGCAGCCCGCCCGGCTCAGCGCGGCAGCCAGGAAGAGAGCCACCGAGCTTTTGCCCACGCCTCCTTTGCCGGAGCCGACGGCGATGACGCTCTTGGCCGCCAGGGCGACTTCGCCCATCTTCTCCGCCGGGCGGTGATGTTCGGCCACGGTGACGGTTGGCGTGGCGGCGAGGAAGCCGCCTTTCAGGCGATTTTCCAGCTCCAGCCGGGTTTCTTCCCACAGCGGCGCCGACCAACTGGTCAGCCCCAGGGTGACGGCCAGTCGACCGGCATCGAGTTTCAATTGATGAACTTGGCCGAGCTGCGTGATGCTGCGGCCCGTTTCCGGGTCTTGGAAACCGGCTAGGCTGGCTCGAACGGCATTTTCGGTAAGTGCGATTTCTGACATAGGGAAGCGTCCTCCGGGGTGAATTCTAACCCGGCCGATCGCCCAACGGAAGCGTGCAAGGCGGCCGCGGCTTGGTCGAGCCTCCCGCGGATCTTACGGTCGTCCGGATTGCCATGAGTACATCGCCGGACACGCAAACCCGTCCTGATAGATGGATGGGACGAAGATTCATCTTGGGCAAAGGTGGCAAATGGATGGAGTTGCCACCAGCTTGAGGGGGAAAATGCAAGCTAATTTCTTGGAATGGTGGTTGCTTTCGTTTATAATGACAGTTGCAATTGCCTGTCTCCCTGACGGCTGGGAGAAACCATAGTGGCGAGCCGCCAGGCGCGCACTTGACTGATCGACGCCGAGTTGACTCATCTGCGGGGCGAAGCAGCGAAAAGGGGTGGCAATGCGGGATCGAGGGTTGCCCATCGGCAGGATACTGCGGAGGGGACCGCTGCGCGCGGTGGTGCTGCTGGTGACGCTCGCGCTCGCGCCCGTGCTGTCGTGGGCCGACAGCTTCAATTGGAACAACATCGTCGTTGGCGGCCAGACGTACAGTTACGTGAGCCCGGTGGAAAACCAGGGCGTCGGCGACACTTGCTGGACCTTCGCGGCCTGTGCTGCCTTGGAAGCTCGCTACATGATCACCCGCGGCGATCCGACTTTCAGCATGCCGCTCTCCGAGCAGATGTTGATCGACGAGGGGGCGATCGCGGGCAATGCGGGGGCGGCCGGCACGACCAGCAGCGGCGGCTACGTCACCACGGCGATGAATTTCCTGTCCAGCGGCGGTACCAATGGCGTGGTCCCGGCGGCGATGCTGCCCTACCTCTCCACGACGACGGTCACCAATGCCCCGGCCAACTGGCAAACCGCGCTGCCGGCGAATTGGCAAAACGCGGTCGTCCAGGACACCGGCGATCTGGTCAACATCTCCGGCGGCACGCCCGGCATCACGGCCACCATCAAGGCTGATTTGAAAATGTATGGCCCGATGGCCGTGGAGTTGACCGTGCCGAACGACTTGTACGGCGGCTATGGGCCGTCGTCGGGCACGGGTAGCCACGTCGTGCTGATCACCGGGTATCAGGACAACGCCAGCGCTCCGGGCGGAGGCTATTTCATCGTGAAGAATTCGTGGTCGACCTCGTGGAGCGGTGGGATCTCGGTGTCCGGATACACGCCGACGCCCGGTTACGGCCTGATGTCCTATAGCGCCGTGGGGACTAACATCGACGGCACCGGGAACAATTATGTTTCGGCCTTCACCGGCCCGGCTTATTGTACCGGCGCCCTGGGCAGCGGCACTTGGAACGGTGGCAGCGGAACGTGGGCGGGCGGCAGCGGTGGTTGGAACACCAGCGGGGGAACCTGGGCCAACGGCGAGAACCAGGCCGTCTTCAGCGCCACCGGCGGCACCATTACCGTCGGCAGCTACACTAGCGCCCACGGCCTGACGATCAACGCCGGGGCCACCGGCTACACCTTCACCGGCGGCTCGCTGATCGTCACCGCCAGCGGCATTGTGGCCAACGAGTCGGCGACGATCAACT
>CAYYBU010000493.1:0-3574 GCA_964469945.1 uncultured Planctomycetaceae bacterium | reverse complement strand
GCACCGCCTTGTAGGCCTTGCCGTTGGGGATGCCGCCGCCGATGTCGAAGATGATCTGCCGCATCGAGGTCCCCATCTTCACCTCGACCAGTCCGGTGCGGGCGACCTTGCCCGACAGCGCGAAGACTTTCGTCCCCTTGCTGGTCTTGGTGCCGACGGCGCTGAACCAGGCCGAGCCTTGGGCCAACAGCGTAGGCAGGTTGGACAGCGTTTCCACGTTGTTGATGATCGTGGGCTTGCCGAACAGGCCGCTGATGGCAGGGAAGGGGGGCCGCGGCCGCGGCATACCGCGTTTGCCCTCGATGCTGTGGATCAGGGCCGTCTCTTCGCCGCAGACGAAGGCCCCGGCGCCCATCTTGATGACCACTTCCAGCGAGAAATCGGTCCCCAGGATGTTCTTGCCGATCAGCGAGGCGGCTTCCGCCTGCGCCAAGGCCGCCCGCAGCCGCTTGATGGCCAGCGGATACTCGGCGCGGATGTAGACGTAGGCCTTGCTGGCGCCGATGCCGTAGGCGGCCAGCACCATGCCCTCGACCAGGCGATGCGGATCGCTCTCGATCACCGCCCGATCCATGAAGGCCCCGGGGTCGCCCTCGTCGGCGTTGCAGATCAGGTATTTGACGTCGCCGGGGGCCTGGCGGGCAAACTTCCATTTCTTGCCCGTGGGGAAGCCGCCGCCGCCGCGGCCACGCAAGCCGCTGCCCTCGACCACGTCGCAAACCTGTGCCGCGGTCATGGTCCGCAACGTATTGACCAGGGCCTTGTAGCCGCCGCGAGCGATGTATTCATCGATCTGCGAAGGGTCGATCAGGCCGCAATTGGCCAGCACCCAGCGCGTCTGCGGGGCGAAGAAGGGATGCTCGTCGAGAAAGCCGATCTCCGGCCAGCTTTGCAGGGCCGGGTGGCGATGCTGGCCCAAGGCCATCTCCTCGGGCGGATGGCCTTGCAAGGCCCGGTCCAACAACAACGGCACCTTGTCGGCGGTGATCTGTTTGAAGGCCACGCGGGTCCGGCCCGGCAGTTGCAACTCGACGATCGGCTCCAGCGAACAGAGTCCGATGCAGCCCACTTTGATCACGTCGGCCTTGATCTCGTGGTGGTCCAGGTAATCGTGAATGGCCTGGATGGCGGCCTTGGCGCCGGCGCCCATGCCGCAGGTGCCCGCCCCCACGAAAATCGTGGGACGCAGTACGCGATCGCGGCGCAATTCCTCCAACCGCTCTTGGCGATGTTGTTGCTCGGTCGCATCCTTGGCGTCGCCGTCGACGATCCAGGAGAGCAGGTCGGGGTACGTGCGGGCGGCCGCTCCCACGGCGCCGGCGATGCAGCAGGGGTCGGTCGCGGCGGCTCCAGCGCAACCGTTCGCGGGGCGGGCGGGGACTGGTCTATTTTTCGGCCGATCGGCGCGGTTTTCAGGCGTGGCTCGGTCCGAAAACATGGACCTGTCCCCCTCTTCCCCGCCCTGCGAACGGTTGCCTTCAGCCAGCTTCGTTGCCGTCATCTTCAGATGCCTTTCGTCGATAGGAATCCAGTATCTTGCCCACGGTCTTGGTGGTCACGCCGGCATGGAAGTCGCCGTTGACGCAAATCACCGGGGCCAGGCCGCAGGCGCCGATGCAGGCGACGACTTCCAGGCTGAACTGGCCGTCGCGGCTCGTTTGGCCGGGGTCGATTTTGAGTTCCCGTTTGATCGCCTCCAAGATCGCGGCCGATCCCTTGACGTGGCAGGCCGTGCCGCGGCAGACCTGGACGTGGTTCGCGCCCTGGGGCTGAAAGCGGAACTGGTTGTAGAACGTGGCCACGCCGTAGATCTTGCTGGCCGGCAGCCGCAGGTGTTTGCCGATGCGAATTACCGCGTCGCGCGACAAATAACCGTGGACTTGCTGTACTTCCTGGAGAATCGGTATCAGGGCGTCGCGGCGCGCGTCGGGAAAACGCTCCAGCACCGCGTCGATATCTGTGCTCACCACCTTGGCACCTTGGGGATGGAGGATCAAACCTGGAGGGCGGGGACAAGGACCCGCCCGCCCCGTGACCCGGGCAGGACGATGTATGGCTGTTACAGAGCAAGAAGCGTGCCACAGTGGTCAGGGGGTGAAAATTCTTCCTGCCGACTCGTCGCCAGAGGTTGCAAGAAAGACCACCCCATCGAGCCTGCGATGCCCGTTTCACACAGTAATTACGCGGAGACGAGCGTCACGACGCGACCCGGGCGATGTGCTCTCCGGTCCCCTTTGCCGACGTACCGGAAGCCTTGCTGAGGTGGGTTTCGCTGTGTATGATGGCGTTATACAGTGTATGGGGCCGTCAGCCGCTAACGCCCTTCCTGTATCCGGCACACTCCGTGTGCCGTTGGCCCGCGGCACACGGAGTGTGCCGGATACTACGTTCCGTCCCACCCTACTTTTTCCGCTGCTCAACCATGACGACGCGAGCCAAATTGACCATCGGCGTCATTGCCGTCATCCTACTGGCCAACGTGGTCCTCTCGCTGGCCAATGTGCGTTACCCGGTGCGGATCGGGCTGGATCTGATCTGCCTGGGGCTGATCGTGGCCGCCAGCGCGTTGGTGCTGCGTCTGATACGCCGGCACGATGCCATCATCGCGGCGGTAGCCCAGCGCGAGGCCCAGATCAAACAGATCACCCGGCAGACGATTCCCCGCACCGAAAAACTGGCCTCCTTGGGCCGCCTGGCCGCGGGCGTGGCCCATGAAATCAACAACCCGCTGACCGGCGTGCTCACCTTTGCCCATCTGCTGCGCGAGAAGGAGAACATGGACGCCGAGGACCGGCAGGACCTGGACCTGATCATCCATGAAACGACCCGCGCGGCGGAAATCGTCCGCGGCCTGCTGGATTTCGCCCGCGAGCGGCCCACGCTGAGGGAGCCGTTGGATCTGAACGACGCCGTGCGGCGAACCGTGCGGCTGATCGCCAACCAACAGAAATTCGAGCATATCACCATCGACGAGGTCCTGGAGGACAGCCTGCCCGAGGTGCTGGGCGACATGAATCAGATCCAGCAAGTGCTGCTGAACCTGTCGCTCAATGCGTGTACGGCCATGGCCGGCGGCGGCCGGTTGACCATCCGCACCGGCGCCGACGACGGCCACGTGACGCTGCGCGTGGCCGACACGGGCAGCGGCATCAAGGCCGAACATCTGGAGAAAATCTTCGAGCCCTTCTTCAGCACCCAGCCGGTGGGCAAGGGCACCGGCCTGGGCCTCAGCGTCAGTTATGGTATCATCGAGCAGCACGGCGGCACGGTCGAGGTACAGAGCACGGAAGGGCAGGGGGCCACGTTCCTGATTACCCTGCCGGCGATCGAGGAGAGAACATGACCAACGACAGCACGGAACCGCAACTTCCCCCCACGGCACTGCGCGTTTTGGTCGTCGATGACGAAGCGGTGGTCGGCATGAGTTGCCAGCGGGCGCTGGCCAGCGAGGGACACGAGGTCACCCGCCACGAGGATCCGCGGGCCGGCTTGCAGGCGGCGCTGTCCGGCGAGTTCGACATCCTGCTGGTGGATCTCATGATGCCGGGCACGGGCGGCCTGGAAATCCTGCGGC
>CAYYBU010000492.1:0-3585 GCA_964469945.1 uncultured Planctomycetaceae bacterium | reverse complement strand
CGGCATCGTTTGCTACCTCGCCTGCACGGCGTTGAAATCGTACTTCGGTTACGACGATTCGCTCGATGCCTTCGGCGTTCACGGCATGGGCGGAACCCTGGGCGCCATCCTGACCGGCGTTTTCGCCACCCGCGCTACCGGCGCCATGGACGACGGCAAACTGCTCGGCCTGCTCGAAGGCGGCAAAGTGCTGACGTCCCAAGTCATCGCCGTCGCCATCAGTTGGGCCTTGGCCGTCGTGGGCACCTTCATCCTGCTCAAAGTGCTCGACGCCACCATGGGCCTGCGGGTCTCTCGCGAGGCGGAAATCGAAGGTCTGGATGTCAGTCAACACGGCGAAGAGGGATACATCTTTATCTGAGGCGAAGTTTCGCGATTCGAGAAGGCTCGCGAGCGAACCTTGTCCGGAACGCCCTCCGTGGCGTTCCGGACGCGACCAGTAAAGCGGAACGCCACGGAGGGCGTTCCCTACGGCGATTCCTCCGCGAATCGCAGAGCGGTTCACCCGGGAATCGCAGAACTCGATTTGGTCTTCCGGACACTGGACGGATGGAGTTTTACACACTAGACTGACTTTAGTTTCTGTTGCCGAGCGCAACTCAAGGAGCCCCCGATGAAGAAGGTGGAAGCAATCATTCGGCATTTCAAGCTCGAAGACGTGAAGAACGCCTTGACCGAGCAGGGCATCGCCGGCATGACGATTACCGAAGTCCGTGGTTTCGGCCGCCAGAAGGGCCACACCGAGATGTATCGCGGCACCGAATACGCCGTCGATTTCCTCCCCAAGATCAAGATCGAGGTCGCCGTCTCGGATGCCAAGGTGCAGACCGTGTTGGACACGATCATGCGCGCCGCGCAGACCGGTCAGGTGGGCGACGGCAAGATGTTCGTCACCGAACTGGTCGACGTGGTGCGGATCCGTACCGGCGAATCGGGTGAAGATGCCATCTAATGTCGATGATTCGCTCCAACGTGCTGGCCGCCAAAGCGCGGCTGGCCAAGGGGTATGAGGACTTCCAGCGTCGCCACCACGCCGGCTGCTCCGGCGTGGAACTCTGCACCCTGGCCACCAACCTGCGCGACGCCGTGCTGTTGGAATTGGTGGAAGCGGCCCTGAAGGATCTCGGCCAGGACGGTCCCAAGGGGCTGTTGGCCGACATGGCCCTGGTGGCCCACGGCGGCTACGGCCGCCGCGACGTGGCCCCCTATAGCGACGTCGATCTGATGATCCTGCACCGCCGCGGCCAATCCGCCCGCGTGGCCCCCTTGGCCGAGCGCGTGCTCCGCGATGTCTTCGACGTGGGTTTGATTCTGGGCCATAGCGTCCGCACCCCCGGACAGGCCTGCCGGCTGGCCCGCCGCGATTCGGCCATCTGCACCTCGCTCATGGAATCGCGGCTCTTGGCCGGTAGCGACAGCCTCTTCCAAAGCTTCCTCCGCCGCTTTCGCCACAGCGTAGGGTGGCGGGCGGGCCACCTGATGGCGACCATCACGCGTTCCCGCCGCGACGAGCGCTCCCGCTATGGCGAGACCGTCTTCCTCCTGGAGCCCAACATCAAGCGCTCGCGCGGCGGCTTGCGCGACCTGCAGTTGCTGCGCTGGATCGGCTTTGTCCGCTACGGCGCCGTCGAGCCGCGCGCGCTGCGCGATCGCGGCGTGCTCAGCGAGGAAGACTTTCTGGCCTTGCAACGCGCCAATGAGTTCCTGCTCTGGCTCCGCAACGAACTGCATTTCCACGCCGGCCAGGGCGTCGACGTGCTCGACCGCAGCGAGCAGTTGCGCATCGCCACCGACCTGGGCTATCAGCCCGTCGCCGGCCTGCTGCCGGTCGAGCAGTTCATGCGCGAGTATTTCCGCCATACCAACCAGGTGAGCCATGTCGTCACGCGGTTCGTGGCCCGGGCGGCCAACTCGGAGTGGTGGACGTGGCTGTCGACCGTCCTGTTCGGGCATCGCGTGGAAGCCGGCCTCCGCGCCGGTCCCGCGGGGATCATGGCCACCGGCCGCGGTTTGCAGCGCTTGCACGGCAACCTGACGGAGATCATTCGCCTGGCCGACCTGGCCAACCTCTACGACGCGCCGATTGCGCCGTCCACCTGGGAAGCGATCCGCCGCGAGGCGCCGCAATTGTCCGGCGAACCGTCGCCGGAGGCCTGCCGCTATTTCCTCTCCTTGCTGGCGCACCCCGGCCGGCTGGCCCCGCTGTTGCGCGACTTGCACGGCGCCGCCATCCTGGAACGCTTCATTCCCGAGTTCGCCCGCGCCCGCGGCCTCTTGCAGTTCAACCAGTACCACAAGTACACGGTCGACGAGCATTGTCTGCGGGCGGTCGAGTTCGCCACCCAACTGATCGCCGACCCGGGGCCGCTGGGACGCGTCTATCGCGGCATTGCCGAGAAACACATTCTCCATCTGGCCCTGTTGATTCACGACCTGGGCAAGGGCTTTCTCGAAGACCATCGCGAGATCGGCCTGCGAATCGCCGAGCAGACCGCCCGCCGGCTGCGGTTGCCCGCCCATGAGACGGAAAGCCTGAAGTTCCTCGTTCACAAGCACTTGCGCATGAATCATCTGGCCTTCCGCCGCGACACCAGCGACGAGGACATGATCATGCGATTTGCCATCCAAGTCGGTTCGCCCGAACTGCTGCAAATGCTCTTCGTGCTCACGGCCGCCGATCTGGGCGCGGTGGGGCCCGGCGTCTGGGACGGCTGGAAGGCCGAGATCATGACCGACCTGTACCACCGCACCATGCAGCAGTTGGCCGGCGAAAGCCCCGCCACCACCATCGACGAACTGCTCGATCAGCGGCGCGCGGAGATCGGCAAGCTGCTGGGCGCGGCGGCCGACACCCCCTGGTTCATTCGCCACATCGCCGCGCTGCCTTCCGGCTACCTGAGCGCCACGCCGGCGAAACAAGTGGCCGCCGATCTGAAGTTGCTGCACGACATGGATGCCAATACCGTGCTGGCCACGGCCCAGTACCTGCCCGACACGGCCACCATCCAGTTCACCATCGCCACCAGCGAGCAGATCACCCCCGGCATTTTTTACAAGCTCACCGGCGCGCTGACCAGCCACGGCCTGCAAATTCGTTCGGCGCAGATCCACACCTTGGCCGACGGTCTGGTGCTGGACCGCTTCTGGGTCCACGATCCCGATTTTGCCGGCCAACCGCCGCAAACGCGACTGGCGGAGGTGAATCACACGCTCATCCAGTCGCTGCGAGACCCGGATTCGCAGCGGCCCTCGTTCCGCCACACCTGGAAGATGGGCCGGCATCGCACGGTCACTCGCCCCGGCCTCCGCACCCAGGTGAACACCGACAACAGCACCTCCAGCCACTACACGATCCTCGACGTTATCACGCTCGATCGCACGGGCCTGCTCTACGCCATCACGCGCACGCTGTTCGAGATGGAGCTGTCCGTATGGCGGGCGAAGATCGGCACCTATCTCGATCAGGTGGTCGATGTCTTCTACATTACCGACCGCAACGATCAGAAGATCAAGGACCAGCCGCAGTTAGACGAGATCCGCCGCCGCTTGCTGGAGGTGATTGAAGATGAGGGATGAGGGATAAGG
>CAYYBU010000491.1:0-3588 GCA_964469945.1 uncultured Planctomycetaceae bacterium | reverse complement strand
TGCCCACCTGCAGGGTGCCGCCGCTGATCGTCGTGGCGCCGGTGTAGGTTTGTGCGGCGGTCAGCGTCAGGCTGTTGCCACCGAGCACGGTCAGGCCCATCGCGCCGCCGATCGTGCCGCCGTAGCTGAAGTTGCCGCCGGTGGTGTCGATGCCCAAGGCCGAGCCGGTCGCGAAGCTGCCGCCGTTGGCCGCGAGCATGGCGGCGATGTCGTCGATGCTGTTGTTCCACTGACCGGCCCCGCCGACGGCCACGGCCAGCGTGCCGCCGTTGCCCACGGAGATCTTGCCCGCGGTATTGTAGAGCGGCAGCGCGGCGGTCGATTGGGCGTCCAGGATGCCGGCGGTGACGGTGGTGCCGCCGCTGTAGCCGTTCGTGCCGCTGAGGGTCAGCGTGTCGGCGCCGATCTTGGTCAGGGCATAGCCGCCGCCGATCGAGCCCGTCAAGGCGATGTTGCCCGCGCCGCCGATGCTGCTGGCCGTTTGCAGCGTGACCGGGCCGCCGTAGCTGGCCGCCGCGGCGCTGCTGTTGGTCAGGGCGCCCACCGTGCTGCTGGACTGCCCGTTCAGGTTCAAGGCCGCGTTGGCCGTCGGGCTGACGCCGTCGAGATCCAGGGCGGCGCCGTTGCTGACCGTCACGGCGGCGGTGTTGATGACGCCGTTGCCCAAGGCCCCGGCGGCTCCCAATTGCAGCACGCCCGCCGTCACCGCCGTGGCGCCGCTGTAGCTGTTGTTGCCCGCCAGGTTCAGCGTGCCGTTGCCGGCCTTGGCGAGGGCCAGCAGTCGCGTGCCGCCATTCTGCAGCGCCCCGGCATACGTGTCCGCATTGGCCGTGTTCACCGTCAGCGTATCGGTGCCCGCGTTATCGGTGCCTGGAGCAACGGAGCCGGCCGCGATGACCGGTGCGCCGGCGTTGGCGTTGGTCGTCAGGTCGCTGACGGTGATGCTGTTGCCGCCCAGCAGCAGCGTGCCCGTGCTGCCGGCGGCGAAGGCCACGGCGGAGTTGGCCGCCGTGCCCAGGGCCGTGACGTTGCCGAGTTGCACGGTGCCGCCGCTGATCGTGGTGCCGCCGCTGTAGGTGTTGGCGGCGTCCAGTTGCGTGACGCCGGCCTGGTTCAGGACCAGGCCGAGGCTGGTCGCCGTGCCGTTGCCGATCGCGCCGCCGATGACCACGCCGCCGGCGCCGGTGCCGTTGATGGTCAGCGTCGGGTTGCCGGCGATGACCGCGCCGGTGATGGGCGTGCTGACCGTCAGCGGCAGCGTCGCATTGTTGTTCGCCCAGCTCTGGCTGGCGGCAATGGCCACCGAGCCGGCGCCGTTGATCGCCAGCGCCGATGCATTGGGATTGGTCGCATCGGCGGCGGAGGCCACCATGAGGCCTCCCGCGCCCATGCTCAGCGCGCTGCCGTTGGTATTGATCACCGTGGAAGTGATTCCCGTTGCCGAGGCGACCCCGATGGTCAGGCTATTGAGCGAGTACGCGGCGTCCAGCGTGGTCGTCAACGTCCCGCCGACGCTTCCCGCGGAACTCGCGGGGGCAAAGATCACGCTGCTGCTGCCACCGGGGACCTGAAGCGCGTCGGTCGCTCCGCTGGCGGGCGCGGTGCTGGACCAGTTGCTCTGCGCAGTAAGGAGCGTAGAGCCGTAGCCCCAACTGTTGGTTGTGTCGGGCGCGCCGGCATTCTGGCTGGCCGCGCCCGTCCAGTAGGCGACCAGCGGCGTCGGGTTGCCGGTGATGGTCAGCGTTTCCGCCGTCGGCGAATTGCCCAGGGCAAAGGTGTAAAAACCGGCCGGCCTGGCGCCTACGGCAAACGTGCCGCCCGTATTCAAGCCGCTGGCCGCACTCACGAGGGTATAGACGGTGGACCCGGTAATCGTCGTCTGCCCGGTGACCATGCTGAGGTTGATCGTATTGACGCCGCTGAGGGTGGCCGCGCCGGTGGCTGCGATCCGATCCGTCGTGCCGGCGCCGCTCGTGCTGCCCAACTCGAGGTCGAGACTCGCGCCCGTCAAGCTAATGCCGCCGCCCACGGTGAAGGTATTGATCGTTCCGTCCAGCAGGCTGATGGCGCCGCCGGCGGCGGTCGTCAGGCTGCCGCCGCTGGCAATGCTGGCGTTTCCGCCGGCGGCCAGGGTCCCGCTGGGGCCGATGCTGACGGCCGTGGCGGCGAGGGAACCGAGGTTGCCGCCGCCGCTATGGTTCAGCAGCAAGGTGCCGCCGCTGACGGTCGTGTTGCCCGTATAGGCGTTGGCGGCCGCGAGCGCCAACTCGCCCGGGCCGGCCACGTTCAGCCCGCCGTTGCCGATCGTGCCGGAGATGGTCGTGGCGGCCGTATTATTGACGGCGATCGCGGGCGTGCCGCCTTCGAGGTTGATGCTGCCGCTGAGCGTGAGATTGGCGGCGCCGCCGAGGGTGAAAGCGCTGTAGACGTTTACGGCGTTGGGCAGGGAGACCGTGCCCGCGGCGGCCTGGAGCGTGCCGCCGTTGATGACCAGCGCGCCGCTGCCCAAGGAGGAACTGCTGCTCACGGCCAGGGCGCCGGAGTTGAGCTTGGTGCCGCCGGTGTAGGTGTTGGAGCCGCTGAGGACCAGCGTGCCGCCGCCGAGCTTGACGAGGCCCACGGCCGCCGTGCCCGACGCGCCCGCCTTCGCGATGTTGCCGCTATAGGTCAGCGAGCCGCCGGCATCGACGCTGATCCCCAAGTTGGAACCGGAATTCCAGGTCACGGTATTGCCTTGGCCACCCGTGCCGCTAAGGACTGCGCCGATGCTGCCGTTGCCGGAAGTGCCACCAGTGAATTCCCCCGTGCCGCCCGCGTTGACCGCCAAGGTGGCGCCGCTGCTGACGGTGATCGCGCTGGAGGCCGACATGGAGTTGGTTTGGGCGAACGTGAGCGTTCCATTGGTGATCGACGTGGCACGGCTGTAGGTGTTGACGCCGCTGAGCACCTCGTTGCCCGTGCCGTTCTTGATCAGCCCAGTGGTGCCCGTGCCGTTTACAATGGCGCCGCTGAACGTGCCGCTGCCATTGCTGATGCCGATAGTCAGGTCGCTGTTATAGCCGGTGGTGAAGATGTTGCCTGAACCGGTCAGTGCGTCCACGGTTACCGCGTTGCCGTTCCACAGGTCCAACGAGCCGCTCACGCTCAAGGAGGCGTGGTTATTCGTCCAAGTGATAAATTGGTAGCCGCCGTTCTCCAACCCCGTGCCGGATGGAACGCTGATCACGGCGCCGGCGCTTAGATTCATAATGACCGGGCCGCCGTTGCCGTTACCGTCGCAGAGCCAGCCGCTGACGATCTGCAGGGTGCCCGCACCGGCGAAAGTGGTGGTGCCCGAAGGGCTCGAGTGGCTGCTGTTGTCCGCCGAACTGAGGCTCGAAAGGCTCAGGGCCAGCGTTGCGCCCGAAGCGATCGAGTAGCTTCCCGCCGTTGTCGCGAAGGCGCCGCCATTGAGTTGCAGCGTGCCGTTGCTGATGGTGGTCGTGCCCGTGTAGGTATCGTTGCCCGTGAGTGTCAGCAAGCCGGAACCGAGCATGGTCAGGCCGCCGTCCGGCGTGCCCGTCCCGTGCGCGAGAACATTGGCGATCG
>CAYYBU010000490.1:0-3589 GCA_964469945.1 uncultured Planctomycetaceae bacterium | reverse complement strand
GGCCGGCTACGCTGGCGACGCTCGGCGAGACACTGGTGGCCGATTCCCGCGAGCAGTACTTGCGTTATGCACTGTGGATCTGGGAGAACGGCACCGACGCCCACGGCGTTCACGACCCGTTGCGCGCGATACGAGCCCTGGACGTGCTGTGCGTGCTGTTCGAGGAAGAGTAGCCCTCGCAAGCGGCGCCCCCGGCCCTAGCCGCCTTGCCCGGCCCGATCGCGGACCAGATCGAAGCGCGGCTTCGAGAAATCGTCGAACGTCTCGTCGATCAACGAGGAGTCCAAGCGCGGCTGATCCTGCAACGTCCAGGGCAGCCGGACCGTGAAGGTGCTCCCCTTGCCCAAAACGCTCTCGACCGACACCTCACCGCCCAAGAGTTTGCAAAGCTCCTTGACGATCGACAATCCCAAGCCGGTGCCGGAATATTCGCGCGTCATGGCGTCGCCGCTGGGGGCGCCGGTGCGGCCCTGGCGGAATTTCTCGAAAATCGTCTGCTGATCCTCCTCGGCAATGCCCACGCCCGTGTCGATCACCTCCATCACCAGGTTGTTCTGTTCGTCCTGGGCGATGCGAACGGTAATGCGTCCCCCCTCGGGCGTGAACTTGATGGCGTTGGAGAGCAGGTTGTTGAGGATCTGCTGCACGCGGGCCTGATCCTGACGCATCGGCGGCAAGTCCGGCGGAATCACCGTGGCCAGGTCGATGTTCTTCTTCTCCGTCAGCGGCCGGGCCATGTCGCACTGCGCGCCGACGATCTGCCCCACGCGAAAATCGCTCAGGCGGACATCCATCTTGCCGCTCTCCATCTTGGCCAGGTCGAGGATGTCGTTGATCATTTCCAGCAGCGTGCGGCCCGACTTCTGAATGTTCTGCACGTAACGCTTCTGTTTCTCGTCCAACGACGCAATGGAATCCAACACCTCGCTGAAACCGAGGATGCTGTTCAGCGGCGTGCGCAACTCGTGGCTCATGGTGGCCAGGAAGTCGCTCTTGATGGTGTTCATCTCATAGAGCCGCATGTTGGCCTGGGCCAACTCGTCGACCTTGCTATCCAGGCTGCCGTTGACTTGGCGCAGTTCCTCCTGAATGGTCACCAGGTGACGCAACATGCGGTTGAAGGCAACGGCCAATTCCTCGAATTCATCGCCGGTGTGGATCTCGGCGCGCAAGGCAATATTGCCGTGGCTGATGGCGTCGCTGACGTCGCGCAGGTGCCGTAGCGGCTTGACGATCACGTAGCGGACGATCATATACGAAATCACCATCGCCAGGAAAACGGTGATGATGGCGGTGCTGATAAGGATGGCGCGGATGCGGTTGAGCTTCCGCTGCGTGGCGTCGGTGGGAATGGTCACTTTGGCGATGGCAATGATGTCGCCCGACGACAGGGGGAGCATACTGGCCGAGAAGGTTCGCCCGGTCGGGGCCGTGCCGGAGCCGATCAGATCGAAGCCAGACCCGCCCAACGGCGCGGCGTGGCAGAGACCGCAGGCGCCCAGGGCCGATTTGCCCGTGGCACGGATCGGCTTGTAATACTCGTAGCTGTTCTGCTCCGGCAAGGGCCGCTCGTAATACTCGTCCGCGTCGGCATCGCCCGACTTCTCCGGCTTTCCTTGTACGAAGCGGTCGCGAACGCTCGCCTCGAAGTCGTCGCGCGGGGCCCCGGGGCCCTCGTCGCCATGCGGCTGGATGAAGTCCACTTTGTACTTCTGTTTGCCGAGGTTTTTGGCGATGTCCTTGACGTAAATCAGCACGTCCTTGTTGTCCTTTTCCCACTCCTCCATGTGCTTGGTCAGAAGGACCTGATCGATGAGCAAGCGGCCCGTGTTGCGGTTCTGCTCCTCGACCATTTTTTCGGCCTGGCTGCCGTACCACCAGAAACTGGCGGTGATGAGCACCAGCAGGCTGGCCCCGAACAGAAAGCGGCACTTCCGTTCCAGGCTGGTTTCGCCGAGCACCGTCTTGATGGATCGATAGGACATAACGTCGCTATTCTACGCCAGTTGCGTCTATAGTGCCAGAGCTGTATCCGGCACACTCCGTGTGCCGTTGGCCGGCGGCACACGGAGTGTGCCGGATACATGGTTACAGCATGTCCAAGGGATCGACATCCACGATCCATTGCACGTCCGCGGGCGGTTGCAGCGCCGAGGTGGCTTGGCGGACGGCGGCACGCAATCGCTCGCCGTCCTCGCCGTGGACCTGGAGTTGGAAGCGGAATTTACCCCGCAAACGGGCAAACGGCGCCGGCGCCGGGCCCAAAATCCGCGCCTCGGCCTGCTGGCTCGCCAGCGCCGCCCGCAAGCGTTCGGCCACGTCGAGCGCGAATGCCGCCGTCACCGGCTCCAGTGGGCCGCGAATCACCAGCCGGATCATGCTGGCAAAGGGCGGATAGCGGAGCATTTGGCGGATGGGCAACTCGCCGGCGGCAAAGGCGGCGTAGTCGTGCCGCACCGCCGCGCGAATGGCCGGATGGTCCGGACTGAACGTCTGCACCAGCACGCGACCGCCCTTGGGCCCGCGGCCCGTGCGGCCGGCCACTTGTGTAACCAGGTGAAAAGTCCGCTCGGCGGCGCGAAAGTCGGGCAGGTGCAGGGCCGTGTCGGCATTGATCACCCCCACCAGCGTCACGTTGGGAAAGTCGAGCCCCTTGGCAATCATCTGCGTCCCCACGAGGATCTTCACCCGTCCGGCGCGGAATTCGGCAAATGCTTTTTCGTGGCTGCCGTGCGCCCGCATGGTGTCGGTATCCATCCGCAAACAGGCCGCCTGGGGAAAACGGGCGCGAATTTCCGCTTCCAGCCGCTGCGTGCCCTGCCCGCTGTAGCGAATGCCGGTGAACTCGCACCCCGGGCAGACCACGGGCGCCGGCACTCGGTAGTCGCAGTAGTGGCACAAGGCGATCTCTTCGGTGCGATGGTGCGTCAGGGCGATATCGCAGTCCGGACAGCGCAGCACCAGCCCGCAGGCCGGACACTGGATATGGGTGGAAAAACCGCGGCGGTTCAGCAGCAGGATCACCTGCCCGCCCTCCTCCAGGGCCGTCGCGATGGCCAGTTGCAAGGGGCGGCTGAGGGCGCCCCGCGATTGCCCGCGGCGAACGTCGGCGCGGAGATCGACGGTGCCTACGATCGGCAGTGGCCGGCCCAGCACGCGACGGGGCATCTCCAGCAGTTGATACTCGCCCTGCTGCGCCCGGCTCCAACTCTCCAGCGAAGGCGTGGCCGAACCAAGCACCAGCGGCACGCCTTCCGCCGCCGCCCGCGTGATGGCCACCTCCCGGGTGTGGTAGCGCGGGGCCGTTTCCTGCTTGAACGAGCCCTCGTGCTCCTCGTCCAACACGATCAGGCCCAAATTCGGCGTGGGGGCGAAAATGGCGCTGCGGGCGCCGACCACCACCGCCGTGTCGCCCTCGGCAATCCGCTGCCAATGCCAATGCCGCTCGGCATCGCTGAGGTGGCTGTGCAGCACGGCCACCTCGCCGAAGCGGGCGCGGAAACGCTCGACCGTCTGCGGCGTGAGGCTGATTTCCGGCACCAACACGATCGCCTGAGATCGGAAGAGCACACGTCTGAACTCCAGTCAC
>CAYYBU010000489.1:0-3590 GCA_964469945.1 uncultured Planctomycetaceae bacterium | reverse complement strand
CGTGCCCGCGCCGCTGCTGCCGGGCGTGAGCTGACCGCTGACCGCCACCGTGCCGGCCAGCGTGCCGCTGCCGGTCAGGGTGCCGTTGGGATTGACCGCCACGGCGGGCGAGGCCAAGGAGTTGTTGACCTGGAAAGTGCCGCCGTTGATGGTCGTGCTGCCGCTGTAGGTGTTGGCTGCGGTCAGTTGCAAAATGCCATTGCCGGTGAGGACAATATTGCCGCCGTTCCAGAGCGCGACCGAATCCAAAAGATCGCTGGGGCCGGTGCCGCGCGTCAGATTGAAGGTGACGGTGTTCCCGTTGGTGTTGATGCCCGCGTTCGAGGTCGCGGGCCCCTGCACGAGGTCGTTCTGGGCGCCGCCGCTGGTGGCGATGGTGATTCCGCCGGCATTCACCACGAAGCCGTCGTGGACGCCGCCGTTGGCCCCGCTCTCCGCGACGGAGAAGGTGCCGCCGCCATTGGAGTCGAAGGTGAAGGTCGTGCCGCTGAACCAGTAACCCGCGGCGTTGACGCCGAAGGTCGAGCCGTTGTTGATGGCGACGTTCCCGCCGTTATACGTGTAGTTCCCGCCTGGGGTGGACGAATCGAGCATCAGCGTGCCGCCGCTCACCGTCGTCGCGCCGGTGTAGGTGTTTGAACCGGTGAGCGCGAGCACGCCCGTGCCGACCTTGGTAACCGCGCCGTAGTCTTGGATAACGCCGCCAAAGGTCGTGCTGGTGTTCAAATTGCCGATTTGCACGGTGCCGCCAGAGGCGACATCCAAATAGCCGCTCGTGCCGGCCAACGACCCCAGTTGGGTGGTCCCAGTAGAAGCGAGGAACCTCGAACTTGAGTTGTTCGCCGAATTGACGAAATTCACCGCGGCGTTGGACAGATTCATGTTGGCGGGCGCAAAAATATTGAGAACATTGCCGCTGCCCGCCGAGGCATTGTAGTTGAAGATGCCCGTGAACCCGCTCCAAGTGCCGTTAAGGTTGTCGGAAAGATTGGTGCCACTGGAGTTTTGGAACGTGATCGTTCCAGCACCGCTAACATTGCCGTTCAGCGTGCCGTTATTACTGCTATTGTCTATGGTCGCCGAGGCCCCCGTGGAGACCACGATATTGTTGCCCAAAGTTTGGGCGTTCAGATTCAGCGTGCCCGCATTCAAAGTCACTGTGCCGGTGCCCAGCGGACCGTTGGTGACGGAGCTTCCCGATCCCGTCGAACTGGCCCCCAGCCATATTTGGCCGGCATTCACCATAGTGCCACCCGAGTAGGTGCTAGCGCCGGAGAGCGTGGTGGTGCCGGTGCCCTGAAACGTCAGCGCGCCGCTGGTGTTGGCCGCGATGGCCGGCGTGCCGAGCACGGCTCCCGAGCCGCCGCCGCCGGTCAGGGTGACCGCCGGGGCCGACATATAGCCCGTGCCCGGATTGGTAACCACGATGCCCGTCAGCGCGCCGGTGCTGGGATTGATCGTAGCATACCCCGTCGCGCCCGTGCCGCTGCCGCTGCCGCTGAAGGTGACTTGCGGAGGAACCGTGTAGCCGGACCCGGCCGTACTGAGGGCAACCGAGGTTACGCCGCTGGCAGATGGCGCCAGCAGCGCCTGGGCGATGATGATCGCCTGGCCGTTGTTGTCGATCGTGCCGCCGGAGCTGTAGACATAAGCGCCGCCAAGACCCGTCATGAAGCCGCCATTGGCGGCGTTGCCCGCCTTGAGCGTGCCGCCATTGAAGTTGACAACCGCGTTGAGCGTTTGCCCGCTGCGAAACCCAAGCGTCTGCAAGGTGCCGCCAGCCGCGCCGCCGCCCAGATTCAAGCTGGCCACATTCGTCGCGTTGTTGTTCCAATTCAGCTTGACCGTGATGCTCGGCGTGAGGAACTGACCGCTCCCGCTAATGGTGACGGTGGCCGTCTGGCCGGATGTCCAGTTGCACCCCAAACCAGGATACTGGCCGTCGGCAGGCGTGGCGCCGTTCGCAACCTGGATCGTGCCGCCGGAAATATTAACGACGCTCGTCTCTCCAGCGGCGCCCCGGTTGGGCAGGAAGTAAAGGTTCGAGGCGTTCAGGTTGATCACGCCGCCGCTCATGTCGAACTGGCCGAAGGTTCCGGCGCCGCCGCTGGCGCCGCCGGGGTCGATTTCACCGGCCGGACTCATGGTGCCCCCGGAGAGATTGTAATAGCCGAACGCCCCCGGAGCGTTCGCGATGCCAATTCCGCCGTTGGAGGCGCTAGTATTGGCGACGGTGCTGTTCGCGCCGGACTGGTAGAACGCGGCAGCGGCGCCGCTGGTGTTTCCCACATAAATGTTGCCAATCCCGCTAATCGTGCCGCCCGTGACGGACAGCCTGCCCGCGCTGACGGTGGTGTTGCCGGTGTAGGTGTTGTTGCCGCTGAGCGTCCCCACGCCGTTGGTGGTGAGCGAGGCGCCGCCGCTGATCTGACCGCTGCTGCCCTCGGAAAAGGCGGCGCCGGGGGCCACCGTAATCGCGCCGCCGCCGCTGAGACTGCCGCTGAGGCTCAACGTGCCGGCGTAGATGTTGGTCGCGCCCGTATAGGTATTGTTGGCCGTGAGCGTGGTCGTACCCGGCCCGGAGAACGTGACTCCGCTGGTGGTGCCGACGATTTGCGAGGCGATCGTGAGCTTGCCATAGTCAACCACGCTGAGTTTGTGGGCGCCGCCGTTGCCGTTGAGGCTGCCGCCAGTGATGTTGACCCCGGTGCTGCCGGCATTGGGCGTCACGAGAATGCCGCCGGCGTCGATGTCCGTGGTGCCGGTCAGCGTCAAGGTCACGCCGTCCACGTTGAACCGCAAGTCGGCCACCGTGAACGCGGCCTGCGACTGGCTCGTGGTCACGTCGGTATGGGTTGTCCCGGAAGTGCCAAACGTGTTTGTGCTGTAGCCGTTGAAGGCAGTGAGGCTGGTGGTGCCGCTCAAGCCGGCCCACGTCGAACCACCGTTGACGGTGAGGAAATCGGCCCAATTGCTGCTGGCGTCGACGACCACGCCGGTGTTGGCGGTGAGCCCGGTGGCGGAAATGGTTCCGCTTATCGGCAAGGTAATGTCGAGCATGCCGGCGGCGCTGCTGCGGGTAATCGATCCGAGCGAGGCGTTCAACGTGCCGCCGCTGCCGCTGACGGCAGAGAGCTCCGACGCGCCCGTGCCGACCGTGACGCCGTTGAACTGCTGGCTGTTGGCCACGCTCAGGTTGCCCTGCATGGTCAGCGTGCCCCCGGTCAGGGCCAAAGCGGAACTGTCGGCCGAGTTGTTGACGATGTTGTTGACGGGCGCGCCGGCGGCCGAAAAGTCGAGTTTGAGGGAGCTGTTGTTGACGGTCGTTGTCGAGGTGTAGGTATTGCTGCCCGTGAGCGTCAACGTGCCGGGGCCGATCTGGATCAGGGCGCCGCTGCCGCTGATGTTGTTGGCCACCGTGGGCGAGTCGCTGCGATTGAAAACGAGCGTGGCGTTGTTAGTCACGCTGCCGGTGCCCAGGGTGCCGCTGGCGCCGCCGCTTCCGATCTGGAGCGTGCCGCCGGAGATCGTCGTGCCACTGTAGGTGTTCGAGGCGGTCAGCACGACGGAGCCGGCCCCAACTGCCGTGA
>CAYYBU010000488.1:0-3590 GCA_964469945.1 uncultured Planctomycetaceae bacterium | reverse complement strand
CAAAGCGGCGCGGACCAGCGAGCCCAGCGTTTCTGGCCGGTCGGTGTTGCCCCAGCAGAAATTGTCGAGGATGGCGATGCGCCGCGGGTCGGCCCCCACGGCGACGCAGTTCCGTACCGCCTCGTCGATCGCGCTAGCGGCCATCGCGTAGGGATCCAGATCGCCGTAGCAAGGATTCATGCCGCAGGAGACGACGATGCCGCGGCGACTGTCCAACACGGGCCGCAACACGGCGGCGTCGCCGGGGCCGTCGTTGTTGACGCCCAGCAACGGCTTCAGCACGCTGCCGCCTTGCACTTCATGGTCGTATTGGCGGATCACCCATTCCTTACTGCACACATTCAACGCCGCGAGGATCTTCCGCAACGTGCCGGTGTAGTCGCCATCGGGCTTTACCGATGCAACCTGTGCGACGGCCGCCGGCGCCACATAGACCGCCTCGCGAACGACCGGCGGGCGGCCGTCGTGGAGGAACTCCATCAAGAGGTCGGCCACCTGCTGGTCGCCGTACTTCAACATAAGCCGCCCGGTGGGGACGAACTTGCCGATCACGGTGGCTTCGACCCCCTCAGAGACGCACAGCGCCGAGAGTGCCGGCCATTTTTCCTCGGGCACGGAGAGCGTCATGCGCTCCTGGGCCTCGGAAATCCAGATTTCCGTATAGGAAAGCCCTTCATACTTCAACGGCACGCGGTCGAGCCAGACCTCGGCGCCGATGCGCTCGCCCATTTCGCCCACGGCGCTGGAGAGGCCGCCGGCGCCGCAGTCGGTCACGGCGCTGTAGAGGCCGCGGTCGCGGGCGACCAGGAGCACGTCCAGCAACATCTTTTCGGTGATGGCATTGCCGATCTGCACGGCGCCGCCGGAAACGGATTCGCTTTGGCTGTTCAATTCGGCGGAACTGAAGGTGGCGCCGTGGATGCCGTCGCGCCCGGTGCGGCCGCCCATGACCACGATCAGGTCGCCCGGATTGGTCTGCTTGGAGGACTTGTCGCGGGGGATGATGCCGATGTTGCCGCAGTAGACCAGCGGATTGCCCAGGTAACGGGGATCGAAGTAGACGGCCCCGTTGACGGTGGGAATGCCCATGCGGTTGCCGTAATCGCGAACGCCGGAGACCACACCCTTGATGACCCGCCGCGGATGCAACACGCCGGGCGGCAGTTGCTCCAGAGGCGTGTCGGGCGGGGCGAAACAAAAGACGTCGGTATTGCAGATCGGCCGGGCGCCCATGCCCGTGCCCATGGGATCGCGAATCACGCCGCCCAGGCCGGTGTTGGCGCCGCCATAAGGCTCCAAAGCCGAGGGATGATTGTGCGTCTCGACCTTGAAGACGATATTGTACTGCTCATCGAAGCGGACGATGCCGGCGTTGTCGCGAAACACACTCACGCACCAGTCGGCCGCCGCGGCCTCCTTGCGGATCTTCTGCGTGGCGGCGAAGATCGTCTCGCGGAGCATGTTGTCGAACTGCCGCGTGTTCTGGCCGTCGCGGTAGCGGATCCGCCCGGTGAGCGTCTTGTGGCTGCAATGCTCGCTCCAGGTCTGGGCGACCGTTTCCAACTCGATGTCACTCGGGTCGCGGCCCAGCGACTGGAAATGGGCCTGGATGGTCCGCAGCTCGACCAGCGACAGATAAAGTTGCCCTTGCAGGCTGAGCCGTTCCAGGGCCTCGTCGTTCATCTGCCGGATGGGCACGGTCACCAGGCGGAACTGGTAGGGCGCGCCGACTTCGAGATGGCGGAAGCCCAGCGGCCCCACGGCCACCTGCTCGATGGCGTCGTTGGCCAGCACTTTCGAGGCGAACTGCGACAGCCGCTCCTCGGGCAAGCCGCGGATCCAGTATTTCTTCAGCGTGCGAACGGCTTCGGCCGTGATGCCGAAATCGCCGATGGCCGACAGCGCGCTTTGCGCCACTGGGTCCATCACGCCTGGCTTCAACAGCACGTGGACCAACAAGGCGCCCTCGTCGGGTGGTTTGGCCAGCACGGCGTCGTCCACCGTGGCCACCACGGTTCGCTCGACCAGACGGTCGGCCAACAGTTCCCGGGCGATCCGCTCCACCTGGCAACGGTCGAGCGAGCCCTCGATCAAGTAGCTGTGAGCGGCGGTCACCGCCAGCGTGTCGGCCAGGCCCAACTCGGCGGCCGAGGCGGCCGCCTGTCGGCCCATCAGATCGGGTTGGCCCGGGGCCGCATAAATGTCAACTTCCCAAAGCATCGCGGTTCTTCTTCGCCAGGGTGAGAAATCGGAGCAATTCCGCCTCGTTGCCGTCGCGCAGGGCGGCGTGCAGGGCCGCCAACTTCGCGCCATACTGCTCCAAGGCCGTAAGGATGTTGTCGCGGTTGTGCAGCAGGATCTGTTTCCACAGTTCCGGGTCGCCGCCCGCCAGTCGCGTGGTATCGAGAATACCGCTGCCACTGAGGCGGAAATACTGTTCCGGGACCGTAGCCGCCAAGGCCGCCGCGGCCACGTGCGGCAAGTGGCTGGTGACGGCCAAGGCCCGATCGTGGTCCTCCGGCGACATGCGAATCACCACCGAGCCGAGCGATTCCCAGAACTCTTCGAGCAGGTCGAAATCTTCCGCGCGGGTGTTCCGCGTCGGCGTGATAATGGCCACGCGGCCGTCGAACAACTCGGCGGTGGCACAACTGGCCCCGCCCTTTTCGCTACCGGCCAGCGGATGGCTGCCCAGGAAGCGGCAGCCGCGGGGCAGCCCTTGGTCCAGGGCCGCCACGATCGTCTGCTTGGTGCTGCCCACGTCGGTGATGAGCGTCCCTTCGGGACAATGCTTGGCCACTTCGCGGACGTGTTCGGCGATGCAGCCCACCGGTGTGCAGACGATCACCAGATCGGCATGGGCAACACCCTTGGCCAATTCGATGGTAGTATGAGTGACGGCTCCCACCCGGCGTGCGATTCGCAAGCCGACCTGGCGGCGGCCGATGCCCGTGACGGCGTCGGCCAGTCCGCGCTGGCGCAGGGCCATGCCGATCGAACCACCGATCAGGCCGACCCCCACGATCGCTGCGTTTCGCAGGTGTTTCATCGTATGTTCCGGCAAGGTCACCATCGCGCAAGTCCCCATTGTAGCAGGGGCCGGAGGGCAGAGAAAGGGAGTCGCCTCGCCCTGGTCCGCGCACGGAAGACGGAAGAGGGCATAGGCCCTATACGTCCTATGGGACCCGTCCGACTCCCCTCGCGATATCCTGGGAGAGGGGGACGTTACACCCGATGCGGCTATAAACTGCGACCTTACAATAATGGCGCCCAAGGAGGCCCCGCACATGACAATGGTCCAAGAGTTGGCTGCGATGGTCGTGCAAGCGCGCTACGAGGATATCTCCCCAGCCGCCAGGCAAGCGTTGAAGGCCCGGGTGTTGGATTCACTGGGCTGCGCGATCGGCGCGCTGGAGGGCGAGCCGCTGGGCATGATCCGCCAGCAACTGGCCGATTTCGGCGGCACGGAACATTGCACCCTGATCGGCGGCGGCCGCACGGCGCCCGATCGGGCGGCGTTCTATAACGGTGCCTTGGTCCGCTACCTCGACTTCAACGACGCCTACGCGGCCAAGGGCGAAAGCTGCCAC
>CAYYBU010000487.1:0-3596 GCA_964469945.1 uncultured Planctomycetaceae bacterium | reverse complement strand
TGAGGATGCAGGGGTCGATCAGCAGGGCGCGGGCGATGCTGATCCGCTGCCGTTCGCCGCCGGAGAGGAACTGGCCGCGCTCGCCCACCAGCGAATCGTAGCCGTCCGGCAGCCGCAAGATGAATTCGTGGGCGCGGGCGGCGCGGGCGGCGGCGATGATCTCCGTGCGGCTGGCCTCGGGCCGGCCGTAGGCGATGTTCTCGGCGATCGTGCCATAGAACAGAAACGGCTCCTGCAACACCAGCCCGATGTGCCGCCGATATTCTTCCAGGGGGAAGCAGCGGATATCGGTGCCGTCGACGAGAATGGCCCCTTCGGCCACGTCGTAGAAGCGGCAGGCCAAATTGACCAGCGTGGTCTTGCCCGCTCCGCTGGGGCCGACCAGGCCGATCATCTCGCCCGGCTGGATCGTGAGCTGGACGCCGTCCATCACGGTGCGATTGCCGTAGCGGAAACCGACGTCGCGAAATTCCATCGCGCCTTGCAGGCGGCCCGGATGCACCGGATTCAGCGGCTCCGCCACCGTCGCCTGGCGATCGAGGATGCCGAAGACGCGCTGCGTGGAGGCGGCGGCCCGCTGCACGTTGGAGACCATGCGGCTCATCGTCTCCAAGCGGCCGTAGAAACTGCGGGCGTAGGCCACGAACGCACTGATCACGCCGATGGTGATGTAGCCTGCCCCCACCGTGCCGTGTGCGCGATAGATCTGCCAGACGGCGAAGACCCAGATCACCAGCAGGCCGAAGTCGTTGAGGACCTGCACCACGGGGCCGAAAAACGACCAGATGCGGTTCACCCGGTCGTTGGCCTGCAACACGCGGTCGTTGGCGCGGTGGAACCGCTCGACCTCGCGATGCTCCTGGGCAAAGGCCTTCACGACGCGGATGCCGGGAATCGAATCCGCCAGTACGCTGGTCATTTCCGCCCACGCGCGGCTGCCCAACTGGAAACCGCCGCGCAGACGGCTCCGCACGCGGTGGACCAGCCAGGCGATCAGCGGCAGCGGGCAAAGCGTCACCAGCGCCAACCGCAGGTCGATCCGCAACATGATCACGGCCGTCATGACGATCATCAGCACGTCGTTGGCGAAGTCCAACAGATGGACGGAAAGAAAGACGTTGATGCGTTCCGTGTCGGTGCTCACCCGCGAGATCAGGTCGCCGGTGCGCTTGCCGCCGAAAAACTCCAGCGACAACCGCTGCAGATGCGTGTAGGTGGCGTTGCGCAGATCGGCGCTGACGCGCTCGCTGACCCAAGCCAGCACGTAGTTGCGCGCCCAGGCCAGCAGCCACGTCACGATGGAAGCGGCGGCCATGCCCAGCAGATACCAGGGGACGAGGTGAAAGTTGTTTTCCCCGTTGCGCAAGTAGGGCGTCAGTACGCCGTCGATGATGGGAATCTGCAGGTACGTGGGGATCAGGCCGGCCGCCGTGCTGGCCATGCTCAGACTCACGCCCAAGACGATCATGCCCGCCCGCGCACGGGCGAACGGCGCCAGCCGAATCAGCGATTGCGCCGGCCGCGTGGCGGCCGCCGCCGCACAGGCCGAACAGAGATTGGCGTCCGGCGGGATCGGCAATCCGCAACTCTGGCACAACGACTCGGCGGAGTCCCCCTCCTCGTCTTCGTCGCCCGTCTCCCCCTCGCGAAAGATTTTGAAACGATCGACCAGGCGATGGGCGGCCGAGGCGCGGGCGGGCGTGAATCGCCAGTGCGCCAGCCGCCGCTGCGCGTCGAGCAGTTCCAGCGTTCCCGCTCCCCCTTCATCCCGGGTGCGCAGCTCTGTGTCCGTTTTCAGCGGCCAACTGCGGCAAGGCGCGCGATGGTCGCCATCATGGCTATCGATACCCCCCTCGCCATCTTGGCTCACGCTTAGCAAACGCTGATCGGTGAGTATCACCAAGCCCCGGGAAAAATGCAGTTGCCGGTCGAGATCGAACTCCAGCCATGCCAGCATCGACTCGCCGGGCTGCAACTGCGACTCGGCCGCATCGCGAAGCTCGCTCGGCAGCTTGTACCAGGCATCAGGGATGGCGTTTTGACGAAGCGACACGGGGGGGCTTCAGGGGTATGCGGCAGAGGGGAGATCGGGCAAGCGGGCGTAGCCGGACGGCAAGCGACGCGTGGATGAACCTACATTGTACTATACACTTCCGTTTCAGGGCAGGTCATGATAACGAGGCCTTTTTCGCCGCGGCCCGCCATCAGCCGCGTTATTTCGGTTCGGCCGAAAAATAACTTCCCGATGTGCCGCGGCGGAATATAAGCCCGAAGCCCAGCGAGGAACACGGATCTTGGAGTCTCGCTGGTGCTTCGGGCGTCGATGGGGCAATCCCTACAGGAAAGGCACGTCCGGTCTTAACGTTTTGGCCGTTTATGTTGGCCGGAAGCGGCCGCGCACCGGCGTTTCGGCCGCGTCGCGTCTCTCGTCGCCTGGTTTTCCGAGCTATTTTTCACGAATGAACATCATTGGACGGGCCCCTTTTCGGTTGCATCCAAGACCGGAGGGGCCCAAATTTCTTTGTGACGCGACCTTCGCGGACGCCTACTCATCTTGAAGTGGCCTCCGAGGGTGATCCTTGCCTAGACGTTCGTTGGAATCGGGAAAAGTTGCCAATTTTGGCTGGCAGAGTACGTCAATTGGGTAAAACAGAAAATCTTGCGGATTTTGGGTGGTTGCCTCTTGATTTTCGGGACAGGTGAGGATTCAATCAAACCATGGGGACGATTGGTAACGTGGCGAGCAAGTTCCGCCGTTGCCCCCAATTCCTTCCAGGATTCCTCCCGCCGATATCCACCGACGACCAGGGCTGGCAAACATTCGTTATCGACGAGCGCGCGACAAGTAGACGGATCGACCATTCAGGAGGTGGATGTTTACTCCGGATTCATACCGGATTGTTCCCCGTGGAGAAGATGGTCGGAGCATTGCTCAACAGTTTCAGGAATGCCGATGAAACCTTTACGCTCGTGAGGGCGTATCACACAGAACATCTTCCCGAAGGCTGGATTGTTTCTCTTTCGGCAAGGTAATTGGTTCCCCGCGGTGAGATACTCAACTATGGAATTTCGCAAAGTGCTGGCGTTGCGTGGTCCGAATATCTGGTCGAATTCTCCGGTGATCGAGGCTTGGGTCGATCTTGGCGCGTTGGATCGTCCGTCCACCGACTTTCCCGGTTTCAACGACCGCTTGATGAGCTGGTTGCCCACCATGATCGAGCACCGCTGCAGCATCGGTGAACGCGGTGGTTTTTTCCAGCGGTTGCGGCAAGGGACCTATCCGGGGCATATTCTCGAACACGTGACGCTGGAATTGCACACGCTGGTCGGCGTCGACATCGGCTTTGGCCGGGCCCGCGAAACCGCCGAGCCCGGCGTCTACCGCGTGGTTTTCAAGTACGTCGAGGAGACGTTGGCGCGGGCCTGTCTGGCCGAGGCGCACGATCTGGTGATGGCGGCCATCGAGGATCGGCCCTTCGACGTGAAAGCGGCCATCCAGCGGCTGCGAGAAGTGGCCGAGCAGGTCCTGCTGGGCCCCAGCACCAACGCCCTGGTCGAGGCCGCCGCGCTGCGCGGCATTCCCGCCCGGCGCTTGA
>CAYYBU010000486.1:0-3599 GCA_964469945.1 uncultured Planctomycetaceae bacterium | reverse complement strand
TAGCACGCTCTATGGCGGCAGCGGCGTGAGCTTGCTGGTGGGCGGCTCGACCAGCTACGATGCCAACGACCAGGCCTTGCTGTCCATCCTCGGCAGCGAAGGAACGCAGCTCATGGCGATGTTGCGCGTGCGTCCGCTGTTGAGCAGCGTCGGCACCGGCTCCGACGTGCTGAAAATGGGCGCTACCGCGCACGATTCCGGCGTCAAGGACATCCTGGTCGCCGGCAAGGGACATACCTGGTTCCTGCCGGGCGCCCACAGCATCGTGAAACAGTAACGGCCCGGCAGCGCGAGAAGAAGCATGTCGATGCCCCGCGCGGTGTTCCACGAATATCGCCCCGGGGCTCCGCCCGGGTACATGGTTTGCCAATCGCCGGTGGACGTGCTTGAGGCCTGGCGTGCCGGCGAGGTCCTGCCCACGCTGGCGGCCGTCGAGCGCGCCGTGGAGACGGGCCTGTACGCCGCCGGCTTCATCGCCTATGAGGCGGCCGCCGCCTTCGATCCCGCGCTGGACGTCCATTCCAGTGGCCAGACGCCGCTGGCATGGTTCGCGCTGTTTCGCGACATGCGGCCGGAAGAGTGCCTCTCCGCGGCGGGCGAGTTCCAACTCGGCGTTTGGCAGCCCTCGCTCGGCCGGC
Source organism: uncultured Planctomycetaceae bacterium (assembly GCA_964469945.1). GTDB lineage: Bacteria > Planctomycetota > Planctomycetia > Pirellulales > Thermoguttaceae > CAYYBU01. The sequence goes on along the minus strand of CAYYBU010000486.1, from coordinate 2,961 downwards.
AGCAATACGACGAGGCCATCGACCGCATCCGCGACTATATCGCTCGCGGAGACACCTACCAGGTCAACTACACGTTCCGGCTGCGGGCGCCCTTCCGCGGCGATCCGTGGCCGCTGTTTGCCCGTCTCTGCCGGGCGCAGCAGGCTCGCTATGCCGCCTATATCGACACCGGGAAGCAGGTGATCTGTTCGGCGTCGCCGGAGCTGTTCTTCCGTCTGGACGGCCAGCAGTTGCTTACTCGGCCGATGAAGGGCACCGCCGCGCGCGGCCGCAGCGGCCGGGAAGACGCCCTGCAGCGCGAGGCCCTGACCGCGTCGGCCAAGGAGCGGGCCGAAAATGCCATGATCGTCGACATGATGCGCAACGACCTGGGCCGCGTCGCCCGCCGCGGCAGCGTCCGAGTCCTGTCGGCCTTCGACGTGGAAAAGTACCCCACCGTATTTCAAATGACTTCGACCGTTGCGGCCCAAACGTCGGCATCGTTGGTCGACATCCTGCGGGCGTTGTTCCCGGCGGCCTCCATCACCGGCGCGCCGAAGGTCCGCACCATGCAGATCATTCGCCAGTTGGAGCCGGAACCCCGCGGCGTCTACACCGGTTGCGTTGGCTACTTGGCGCCGAAGCGGCGGGCCCAATTCAACGTGGCGATCCGCACGGTCACGATCGATCGCGCCGCCGGGCAGGCCGAATTCGGCGTCGGCGGCGGCATTGTTTGGGACTCCACCACCGCGCGCGAGTACGCCGAGTGCCGCGTGAAAGCGGAGGTCCTGACCGTCCACGTGCCGCAGTTCGAGTTGCTGGAAACCTTACTCCATGAGGCCGCCGAAGGCTACTTCCTGCTGGAAAAACACTTGCGGCGCCTGGGCGAATCGGCCGCTTATTTCGATTTTCCCCTCGATGCGACGGCCGTCCGCGCGTGCCTCGACGAGCACGCCCGCGGCCTGGGGACCGGCCGGCACCGCGTGCGTCTCCGCCTGTCGTGCAGCGGACAGTGCAGCGTCGCATCGACGCCGCTGCCGGCCCAGGATGCCGCGCGGCCCCGACGATTGAAACTGGCCGCCGCCCCGATCGACTCCCGCAATGTGATGCTCCATCACAAGACGACCTGGCGCGAGCCCTACGAGACAGCCTATGCGGCCCGTGACGACTGTGATGACGTGGTGCTCTGGAACGAGCATGGCCAGGTGACCGAGACCACGATCAGCAACCTCGTCATCGAAAAGGCGGGCCAACGATTGACGCCGCCGGTGGCCTGCGGCCTGCTGGCGGGCGTTTATCGCGCCCAGCTCCTGGAAACCGATCAAGTCCGCGAGGCCGTGGTGACCATCGAGGATTTGCAGCGAGCCGAGAAGCTCTTCGTCATCAATTCCGTGCGGCGGTGCCTCCCCGCCGTGCTGGTTGACGAGTCCTGTTGAGCCTCAGGCAAGCCGAAAGAGCCGCCGGGCATTGGCGGCCGTCTCGGCGGCCAACTGCGCGATGTCCACGCCGCGCAACTGCGCCAGCGCGGCCGCCGTGTGGGCCACTAGCGCCGGTTCGTTCCGCGGCCGCTTGCCTCGGTAAGGCTCGGGCGATAGGTAGGGACAGTCGGTTTCCAACAACAAACGGTCGGCCGGAATCGTCGTCGCCGCGGCGCGCAACGACTGGAACTTGCTGTTTTTGTAGGTCACGTTTCCCGCGAAACTGATGAAGAGCCCGAGTTCCAGACACTTGGCCGCCATGGCCGCATCGCCGCTGAAGGCGTGCAGGACCGCCGCCAGCGGTGCGACGCCGGCAGCCTCATCGAGCAGCGGCAGCAGGTCGGTCGCCGCCTCGCGGCAGTGGATGATGACCGGCAGGCGGCGCTGCCGGCCCAGGCGAAGATGACGCCCGAAGAATTCGATCTGCCGGTCCAGGGGGGCGAAATCCCGGTAACGATCCAGGCCGGTCTCGCCCAGGGCCACCACGCGCGGATGTTCGGCCAGGGCCACGATCTGCTGCCACTGGTCGTCGGTCGCTTCGGCGCAGGAATTGGGATGGATGCCCACGGCCGCGTAGATTTGCGGATAGTTCTCGGCCAACCGCACGGCGGCGCGGCTGGACTCCAACGTGGTGCCGACACAGACGATCGCCTCGACGCCCGCCGCCTGGCTGCGGGCGAGCACGGCGTCGCGGTCCACGTCGAATTGCGGGTCGTCGAGATGGGCGTGCGTGTCGATCATGAAGGTGCCTGCCGAGCGTTACGTGAAGGAATGAAAGTGGCCTCCCCTTTCCCGTAAACGAGAGAGGGGGTGAGGGTGGCTGGCCTTGGGACTAAATAGCATTGCGTGATTCCAGTGTAGGGAACGCCCTCCGTGGCGTTCCGGGCATACCGGCAAAACGGAACGCCACGGAGGGCGTTCCCTACAGCCATTCTTCCGGGAATCGTACAACTTTAGTTAGCGTCAAACGCCCTCACCCCCCGCCCCTCTCCCGCGAGCGGGCGAGGGGAGCTACGGCGTCAGTCCCTGCAACAGGTCCAAATGTGCCTGGGCATTGCCGAGCACTTCCTCGGCCAGGGCGCGAAACTCGGGGGCGTCGGCCAGTTCCAGCGCACAGCGCTCGATGGCCGGCAGATCGCCGCGCAGCAACTCGATCACCCGGCGAAGCAGGTAGTCCAGGCTGGCGTCGTTCATGGCGGCAAAGGCGGCGGGAAAGGGGCCGGGCTCCGGCTGGCCGCCACCAGCAAAGATGGCCTCGGCAACGCGGCCGGCAAAGCGGTGCTGGTCGGCCACGAGGCTCTTCAGGGCGTCCTGGGCCGGCTGCTGCCCGCCGCCGCTCCAGGGCTTGGCAGCTTCCATGTACATGGGCAGCGAGCGGGCAAGAATCCGCAGCAGCCGGTTAAGCACCACGGGGGCGGCAGGTTTTAGCGGAGAAGCGTTGTTCATCATTACTGGACTTTTGCAAATTAGGCCAAGTGTAGCTTGGCGAGTACATGATCCGCGT
>CAYYBU010000485.1:0-3603 GCA_964469945.1 uncultured Planctomycetaceae bacterium | reverse complement strand
CGTGCTGGGCCATCCCGGCGAGCAAGCGTCGCCCCAAGATAGCTATCGGCCGGAGCGGGTACGGCGGAACCACTGGTGAAGGATGTCGAACATGAGGCGGAATCGCGTTTGGATGGCCGTGTTGGCGATCGCAATGGCCTGGACGAATGTAGCGATCACGGCGGCCCCACCGTCGCCCAAGAAGCCCTACGTCGCCGTACTCCAGAGACAGGTGACTAATACCCTTGCCGGTATCCCCACTGCGTATAGTCATCGTAGTAGCCGTGGTGCCCGATCACGGCAGGCCGATACGTGGCGCCAAAATATCCCCAGCCATAGGTAGGCACGCCGAAGCCGTAGCCGTACCAGGGATAGTTGCCGTTGCTGTAGGCCGGATAGCGGTATGGACCCGGCGGCGCGGCCACGGTGACGGGCACCGGGTTATAGGGCGCCGCCGGCGCGGCCTGCTGGGCACGCTTCCGCAAGCCGAACAAATCGCCCGCGGCCGCCGGCCGACAAAGACCCAGCATGACCACAGATAAGATCGCCACAACGAACCAACGGCAAGAGAACATGGCGGCACTCCTCTGCTGTGTAGGGAACGCCCTGCGTGGCGTTCCGTGCGTTGCCGAAAGACGAGGTGTGGCTGGGCCATAGCAAAGCGGCGCCCCACAGTTTTCCCGCGAATCACGCAACTTCATTTAGATCGTTCGCCAGCCGGCCGCGGCTGCGCAGCAGAATGCCGAAGATAGCGAATAATCGGGCCGCCCGGGTCCGCCGGTAACGATTGGGGAAGCTAGGCAAGAGTGTATCCGGCACACTCCGTGTGCCGCTGGCCCGACGGCACACGGAGTGTGCCGGATACATTTACGCGTACTTGATCAGGCTGGCCGTCTTATACTGTCCAATCCTCGGCGCCCCACCCAGGCCGACCAACTCGATCAGAAACGCACAGCCGGCCACGCAGCCGCCGGCCTGTTCGACCATATGGCAACAGGCCGCGACCGTGCCACCGGTGGCCAACAGGTCGTCGACCACCAACACCTTGGCGCCGGGGAAAATGGCATCGGCATGCATCTGGAGGGTGTCGGTGCCGTACTCCAACTGGTAGCTGTAGGATAGGGTCTTGCAGGGCAACTTGCCCGGCTTGCGGATGGGCACCAAGCCAGCCCCCAGCGCGAGGGCCAACGGTGCGGCGAAGATGAAGCCCCGCGCTTCGGCGGCGGCGACCAGGTCGATCTTGTCGTGGCGGAAAGGCTCTGCCATCAATTCGATCGCCCGAGTGAAGGCGGCCGGGGCGGCCAACAGCGGCGTAATGTCGCGGAAGAGGATCCCCGGCTTGGGAAAGTCGGCTATATCGCGGATGTAGTCGGTCAGTTCTAGCGGCATGGCAGTAAGGTAGGGGGAAGGGGTTTCCAGTTCTGCGGATCGACGCGAAAAATTAGCTTACTCGTATCTGGAGAAGACGGCAATACCCCGCGCAACGTCGTCATGCTAGCCCGGATTATTCACCGCCCGCACCCGGCGGCCTTCCACCTTGACGCGGCCGTCGGCGATCAGTTGCAGAGCCTCGGGATAGGCCTCGCATTCGGCCGCGAAGACGCGGGCGGCCAGCGTCTCGGGCGTGTCGTCGTCCAGGACCGGCACCACTTTCTGCAAAATCACCGGCCCGTGATCGTACTGGTTGTCGGCAAAGTGGACCGTGCAGCCGCTCACTTTCGCGCCGAAGGCCAGCACCGCCTCATGGACATGATGGCCATAGAAGCCCTGCCCACAAAAGGCGGGAATCAGCCCGGGATGGATGTTGGTCACGCGATTGCAGAAATCGTCGGGGATGGTGATCCGCTTCAAGAAGCCGCCCATGACGACCAGTTCCACGACGGACTGGCGGCAGCGTTGGAACAGCACACGGCTGAATTCCTCCTGGCTGGGAAAATCCTTACGATCGAAGACGGCCGTGGGAATGCCGGCCGCGGTGGCGTAGCACAGTCCACGGGCGTCGGCGCTGCTAGAGATGACCAGGGCGATCTCCAACCGCAGCCGCCCGGCATGGATTTTGTCGATCAGGTTGCTCAAGGTCGTGCCGCCGCCGGAGATGAGCACGGCGATGCGAAAGGGCGAGGCTGGTCTTTCCGTGGTCACGCGGGCAATCCTCCCGGGGAAAAGAAACTCCGCGCTCCCGAAAACGGGAGAGGGGCACGGGTTAAGGGTGCTCGGAACGTGTTCCGAGGCCGGCCACCCTCACCCCCAACCCCTCTCCCGCGAGCGGGCGAGGGGAGGTCGCTCATCACGCCATCACTTCTTATGCAACGCTCAGTAACCATGCTACGACAATACTACCTTCACGTACAACGTCGCCGCGAGGTCGCCGATTTTGACCTCCACCGGCTCGCTGCCCGCAATCGGCGCAAACACCAACTCGACGGCCAGCGTCTCGCCCTGGATGTAATCGCGGAACTGCTCGATGGCGGCCTTCAATTCCGCCGATTCCGCGACCATGCCCACGGCTATGCGCGCGATGAACTGGCAGTCCATGTCTTTGCGAAGATCCTGGATGGCCCGAACCAGCTCGCGGGCCAGGCCTTCGCGAAGCAACTCCTCGGTCAACTCGGTCGCCAGCACCACCACGCAGCCGTGGCCTTGGGCGGCCGCCCAACCTTCCTTGGCCTGAAGACGCACCTGCAGGTCGTCGGCATCGAGCACCACCGGCCCGTCGGGCAACGACAAGCTGACCTGCCCTTGCCGTTCCAATTCGGCCAGCAGTTGGCCGCCGTCGGTCTGGGCGAGCAGTTTTTTCAACGCCGGCAGCCGTTTTCCCAGCCGCGGGCCCAGCCGCTTCAAGTCGGGTAAGACCGTGTAGGTGATGTACTGATCGGCGCGGGGCGCGAATTCCACCCGTTTGACGTTCAATTCATCGCACACCAGGGCCGCGTGCTCTTCCAACCATTTCTGTTGAGCCGGATCGGCCAGCACCACTTCGACCCGGGCCAGCGGCTGCCGCACCTTCAGTTTGGCCGCCATCCGCGCGCTGCGGCCCAGCGAAACGATCTCCCGCACCAGGGCCATTTGCTCCGAAAGCGCCTGATCGACGGCGGACGGGTCGCCGCAGGGATAATCGCAGAGGTGGACGCTCTCGACCGGCCGCTCCGCCGCGGGCCGCCCGGCAAAGGCCGCCACCGCCAGGTTCTGCCACATCTCCTCGGCCAGAAACGGCACGAACGGCGCAATCAACTTGCAGGTCGCCAGCAGGCACTCGTAGAGCGTCCAATAGGCGTCGCTCTTGTCGGCCGACGGCTCGCCGCTCCAGAAACGTTCGCGGCTGCGGCGCACATACCAATTGCTCAGGGCATCGACGAACGCCGTTAGCGCCGCGCAGGCGTTGTAATTGTCGTAGCCGTCCATCTGCGCCACCACCGCCAGGGCCGTGCGTTGCTGCTCGCTGAGAATCCAGCGATCCAGTTCGCCGCGCTGTTGGACCGGGCGGTAACCATCGGCCGTGGCCAACACTTCGGGCGGCAACTGGCCAGCCGGGTCGCGAACCGCCGCCGCTGGATCGAAACCATCGATGTTCGCGTAAATGACGAAGAAACTGTACACGTTCCACAGCCGCAGCAGGAACTCGGG
>CAYYBU010000484.1:0-3610 GCA_964469945.1 uncultured Planctomycetaceae bacterium | reverse complement strand
GGCAGCGTTGGCGGCGCGGGCTCGTGCCGCCCACGCCCAGTTGACCAGTAGCATCGAGAGCAGTTCGCCGACGCTGGCCGCTGCACCCAGCCAGAACATGGCGGCACTGGGCAGTGAACCTGTATTGGTTTCCGGCGGTGTGGGCAGTGTTGCCGTGGCGGCCGTTCCCGAGCCGGGAACTCTCCTCTTGATGCTGGCGGCGGTTGCGGGTCTCGGCCTCTTTCAAGTGCGCAGAAGGATACGAGGGTGACATCATGGCAAAACGGAAGTGGTTTTGGAGCGGCCTTGGGAAGTGGGTGAAGTCTTCCAACCGCCGGCTGACGCTGGGCAAGCCGCGACGCCTCACGATGGAGCCGCTCGAATGTCGCCAACTCCTGGCGGTCACGACCGTTGCGCCGGGGATCGCCGATCTCGATCCCACGACGGTCGCCCTGCTGGCCAAGGCCACGCCCCATCCCCAGCCCGATGGCGATCTGCCTTCGGGCACCGCGCAGGTCATTGCCCTGGCCGCCTACACGCCCCCAGCGCCGCTTCCCCTGCCCGATATTCCAGTCGTCCAGGAATACATGGGTGACCTGCAAAGCATCTATGCCGGCATCCTCAATAACCCCCAGGCACGGCCCTCGTTCTGGGGCGAGACGGCCGGCAGCGGCGGCAACCAGTATCGGCTGCATCTGGCCGACAACGGCATGTTGGTTTCGATGTGGACCATCGACTGGGGCGACGGCAGCGCTCCGCAAAAAGTCGGCAATCAGCCGTGGGTCGTTCACCAATATCCCGGTAGCTCCAGCCAATACCAGATTACCGTCACCGCAGCGAGCATCGACGGTTCGTACTCCAGTGGCCTGGGCGACACGCCCGGCACGTTGGACCCCAGCTTCAATGCTGCCGCCGCCGCCGGCAAGACGGTGAACTCCTTGCACGGCGGGCCGCAGCCGGAATGGGCCAACCAATTCGGGCCGGAAGGCCAGCAGACGACCAATTTCGAGAACAACAGCGGCTTCGACCAGGCCAGCGCCATCGTGTCGGACTTCGGCAACATGCTGCTGGCCGGCACCACCGCGAACGGCCAGTTCGGCTTGGTCCGCTACGTGGTCGATCCGGGCCAAGCGGACGACGGCAACCCGGACCCGAATTTCGGCAACGCCGGAATGGTGACGACCACTTTTGATGCCGGCCTGGCCGCGGCCAGTGCCGCAGCGATGGATTATGGCGATGACTTCATCGTGGCGGCCGGTATCGTCGTCGATGCCAACGGCCATAACGAAGTCGCTTTGGCCCGCTACAACGACTACGACGGCAGCCTGGACACGACCTTCGGCCCCAACGGCGACGGCATGGGCATGGTCACGACCGACCTGGGGACCGGCTGGACCGCGACGAGTGCGGTTGCCGTCGAGGGCGATGGCAGCATCCTGGTAGCGGGCAGTTACAACGGGCATTTCGCCTTGTTGCACTACAACTACGACGGCAGCCTGGACACTAGCTTCGGCGGGGCGGCTGGTGGAATCGTCACCGCCAGCTTCGGCGGCACGAGCGAAGCGCCCTCGGCGATAGCCCTGGACAGCAACGGTTGCATTCTGCTGTCCGGCACAACGACGCAAGCCTCCACGAGGAAGGATTTTGCCCTGGCCCGCTTCAACGCTGATGGCACGTTGGACACGACCTTCGGCAACGGCGGACTGCTCACGACCGACTTCGGTGGCGATGATTCGGCCAGTGCCATCGCCATCCAGCCGAACGATGGTGACATTCTCCTTGCCGGCCAAACCAGCCAGAACGGTAGCACCAGTTTCGCCCTGGCCCGCTACTCGACCGATGGCACGCTGGATACGACTTTCGGCAACGGTGGGCTGGTCACGACTGACTTCGGCGATGGCAGCGATCGCGCCACCGGCGTGGTGGTCCAAGGCGACGGCCGCATCGTCGCCTCGGGCGTCTCGCAACTGGACAGCAGCGGCAGGGTGGACGGCCAGGACCATTTCGCCCTGGCCCGCTACAACGTGGACGGCTCGCTGGACACCAATTTCGGCTCCTCCGGCACGGGGCTGGTCACCACGGACTTCAGCACGCTGGGTTTTGGCCACGAGGAGAGCGCCGGCATGATGCTGGACTACGACGGCCGGTTGGTCGTCGCCGGCACCGCCACCTCCAACGACTCCAGCTACAGCAGCTTTGCCGTGGCCTGCTACGATCCGGGCACGTCGAGCCTCGGCCTTCAGGTCCAGGACGTGGCGCCGGGTTTGCGCGTCGTGGGCAACCAGGAGACGAGCACGGGGCAAGTGCTTGACTTGCCGCAATTGGGCACGTTCGCCCATGCGCCGACGACGGGCGACTTCACCTACCAGATCGACTGGGGCGACGGTTCCGCGCCCGATACGGGCACGGCCGCGATTGTCAGCCAGGGCGGCGGCATCGCCCCGCTGGTCGGCACGCTGGGCAGCCAGCACACTTACGCAATGGCAGGGCTCTACTCGGTTGCCGTCACCGTAACCGACCCCAGCGGCGGCTCGAACACCCAGACTTTGCAAGTCACGGTGGACGATGCGGTCCCCGACGCCTCCGGCGATTCCGGCGACGGTGGCGACCAATCGCAAAGCATGTCGTCGGGCAATGGCTTGTCCGGCCAGACTTCGCAGGTGACCACCATTGGCCTCGGCCAGGACGGCTCCGATGGTTCGTCCACAAGCGCCGGGAGCCAAACGTCCGGCACGTCTGCAAACTATTTCTTGCCGCCCCTGCCGCCCGTAGCGATTGGGCCCGAGCAAGACGGCCAGGACACTGGGCAAGACACAACCGGCGGCTCCAACTCATCCGATCCTGGGGGCCTTGTGCTTGCTGGTGGCGGACAAACCAATACCGGTCCTGGCGGCATTTCGCTGACCCAGACCTTACAGACAACCGTCCAACTCAACAGCGGGGACGCGACACAAACGGGATCGCTCGCCAATACCACTTCCACGACGGAGACCAGTTCGCAGTCGGCTCTAACGGATTCGGCTGGCAACAACGGCGTTTCCGGCTTGAATCAGATCGTGGTCGGTGGGACCGACACGACCACGACCAGTGATCCGGCGCTGTTGGCGGCCGTGCGGCAGGCCCTTGCCATGCCGGCCAACGCGCCGGTGCTGACGACGGACTGGGCACGACTCATTTCGCTGTCGGCCGACAGCAATCAGGTTCTCAGCTTGAAGGGTCTGCAAAACGCGGTCAACCTCCAGTCGTTCACCCTGGTGCCCAGCAACTTCGCCGATCCGGGCCACTTGACTTCGCTCGCGCAACTCGCCGGCCTGGCGAACCTCCAGAACCTTACGCTCCAGCGTTGCGGCCTGACCGATTCGATCTTGTCGTCGCTCCCGACCAACCTCACGGGCCTGCAATCGCTTGACCTCCGCTACAACAACGTCAACACGGTCCCCACGGCGGTGGCCAATTTGCCGAAGCTGAGCAGCTTGTCGCTGTATGGCAATCCGTTGACCGGCAATGGAACGCAGACCTGGTATCAATCGCTTTCCGGCAAGCTGCTGTCGGTCGATATTGCGCCGAAGAACACCGACGCGATCATCGCCGCCATCGACCCGACCAATCCCACGGCGACATACAAGGCATT
>CAYYBU010000483.1:0-3610 GCA_964469945.1 uncultured Planctomycetaceae bacterium | reverse complement strand
AAAAATAAGTTCCCGATTTGCCGTAGCGGAAATAGAAGCCCGAAGCGCAAGCGAGTGGGCCCCGCCGAAGCGGCCAAACTGGAATCTTGTTGACCAACATGGAAGGTCAAGAGCCATTCTGCTAACATGGGAATGCGGTTGCATTTTGTGGCGTATTCGAGTGGAGTCGCAATGAGAAATACTGAGAAGGACCGCAACCCACGCCGCTGTATGACCCGGCTCATCGCCTCCGTCGTAATGCTGTCCTGCATTCCGGTCGCCTCCGCCGCTGAAGGGACGAAACTGCGGTGCGAATACCTCGCCGCTCCGCTCGGTATCGACGCCGAGAAGCCGTCCACCACGAGTCCCCCTGAAACCCGAAAGGATCGATACCATGCCGATTCAACCTTACCTGTTTTTTGAAGGCCGTTGCGACGAGGCGATCGCGTTCTATCGCGCTGCGCTGGGGGCCGAAGTGACGATGCTGATGCGCTGCAAGGAAAACCCGGAAAGCTGTTCGCCCGGCAACGAGGAAAAGGTGCTGTACGCCAGCCTGCGCATCGGCGATACAACCGTGCTGGTTTCCGACGGCCTCTGCAATGGGAAGCCGCGATTCGAGGGCTTCGCGCTGTCGCTCACCGTGCCCAGCGATGCCGAAGCGGAGCGGCTGTTCGCGGCCCTGGCCGACGGTGGGCAGGTGCAGATGCCCTTGACCAAGACCTTTTTCAGCGCGCGATTCGGCATGGTCGCCGACCGCTTCGGCGTGTTGTGGATGATCTACGTAATGCCTTGAAAATCCGCCCTTTTGCCACCGACTCTGAAGGCCTCTTTCAATTCTCGGCGATTTTCGCCACAATAACCGTTGTGGTATTTGCCAGCATGGAATACAACCAAGGGATACGTCCCGTCGTCCCCCAGGCCGTTACGCCGATGACCCAGCCCGCAGAAAAAACACCGCCCGTCTCCTCAGCCAAACTGGTGGCCTGTCCGGTCGCCCCGCGGCAAGATAATCCTCCCTACCAGAAGGGGGAGCCGGTCGCCCTCTTCATTCCCTGTTACATCGACCAGTTCTACCCGGAGATCGGCCGGGCCACGGCCGCGCTGCTAGAACGGCACGGCGTGCCCACGGTCTATCCGGCGGAGCAGACCTGTTGCGGCCAGCCGGCCTTCAACTCGGGCTACTGGGAAGAGGCGGGCCGGGTAATCCACCACTTTTGCGACGTCTTCGCCGCGCATCGCTGGATCGTCTGCCCGTCGGCCTCCTGCACGGCCATGTGCCGGGTATTCTTCGGCCACGTCGATCCCGACCCGCGGATCATCGGCGTGGGCCGCCGCGTCTTCGAGTTGACCGAGTTCCTGGTTGATATCCTGGGTGTGAGCGACACGGGCGCCACCTTCCCGCACAAGGTGGCGTTGCACATCGGTTGCCACGGCCGCCGCGAGTTGGGCGTGTCGGAGGCCCCCATGCAGTTGCTCCGCAGCGTCCGCGGCACGACGATCTGCGAGATTCCGAACGTCGAGGAGTGTTGCGGTTTTGGCGGCACCTTCAGCGTGAAGATGCCCGGCACTTCGCTGGCCATGGGCCGCACCAAGGCGGAGAACGTGGTCAAAAGCGGCGCCGACGTGCTGGTCTCGCCCGACATCAGTTGTCTGATGCACCTGGGCGGCATCCTGCAACGCGACCCGGCCACGCGACACATCCGCACCATGCACATTGCCGAGGTGTTGACGGCGGGAGTGGAGACGCCCGCGGCACATCGTTGAAACCTGTGTATTGTCGGTCAGTTACGGCACACGGCGTGTGCCTAATACAATTAACCACTAAGAACGCTGCTATGGCTTCTGAACACGTTTCGCTCGACGGCGCCGCTTTCCTCACGGAAAAGACCAAGGGGCTCTACGAACCGGGGCCTGGCCTCGAGGCCTTGGGCCGCTCGTCGCAGTTCTCCAGCAAGAACAATCGCAAGGTCACCGACGCCGTTCCGCAGTTTCAGGAGTGGCGCGAGACGGCCCACCAGGTCAAGCAATTCACCATCGCGAACCTGGACAAGTTGCTGGTCGAGTTCGAGCAGCACATGACGGCCAAGGGGGCCCACGTGCTGTTCGCCGAAAATGCGGCCGAGGCCAACCGCCAGGTGTTGGACATCGCCCAACAGCACGGCGTCAAGAGCGTGGTGAAGTCGAAGTCGATGGTGACCGAAGAGATGGAGTTGAACCACGTACTGGCGGCCGAGGGAATCCGCCCGGTGGAGACCGACCTGGGCGAATACATCGTGCAATTGGCCGGGCAGCGGCCGGTCCACATCGTCACGCCGGCCATCCACATGTCGGCGGCCGACGTGGGCCAGTTGTTCGCCGACAAGCTCGGCGAGCCCTTCAGCGCCGAGCACCAGAACCTGACCGCCATCGCCCGCCGCCACCTCCGCAACGAATATTTGCAGGCCGGCATGGGCATTTCCGGCTGCAATTTCGCCGTGGCCGACACGGGCACGGTGGTCGTGATCGAGAACGAGGGCAACGCCGGCCTCTCGACCGCCACGCCGCCGGTCCACGTCGTGCTGGTGGGCATCGAGAAACTGCTGCCGCGGATGGACTATCTGCCGTTGTTCCTCAACCTGCTGGCCCGCAGCGGCACGGGCCAGAAACTGACCAGCTACACGCACCTGATCCACGGTCCCACGGCCGGGCAACAACTCTACATCATCTTCCTCGACAACGGCCGGACCAACGTGTTGAAGGACCCGGCGGCCTGGGCTTCCTTGCACTGCATTCGCTGCGGCGCTTGCCTGAACGCCTGCCCGGTCTATCGCCGCACCGGCGGTTGGGCCTATGGCTGGGTCTATCCGGGCCCGATCGGCTCGATCCTTACGCCGCACCTGCTGGGCCTGGAGAAGGCCGGCACGCTGCCCTTCGCTTCGTCGCTCTGCGGCGCGTGCAGCGAAGTCTGCCCGGTGAAGATCGACATCCCCCATCAACTGGTCCACTTGCGCCATCGGGCGGTCAACGAGCCCTCGCCCATGCGATCCATGACCGAGCGGCTCACCTGGGTGCTGTGGGCCTGGGCGATGGGCGGCCCGCTGCGCTACAAGCTGGCGATGTGGGCGGTTCGCCTGGGAGTGCGCGCGGCGCCGCTGTTGCCTTGGCATCCCGGCAAGTTGGGTGCTTGGACTCGCGGCCGCGCGCTGCCCAAGGTCCCCGGCCCGGCCTTCCGCAAGTGGTGGAAAAAACAGGAGAAGAAATAGCATGTCCAGCCGCGACGCCATCCTGCGACGTATCCGCACCTGCTTGGCCGGCAGCCCGCCGGTGGCGGCTCCGCCCGTGCCCGAGGTCTGGCCCCGACAAGGCGCCGACCCGTGTACACTGTCGGAGCGCTTCGCCGAAGAACTCGCGGCCGTCTTCGGCGAGACCATCCGCTGCCACACCATGGCCGAGGCGCAGCAGCAACTGGCCGAGTTGCTGCGTACCGGGCCGTGGGCCAGTCTCGGCACGGTCGATTGTCCGGCGGCGCGCGAGTTGACGGCCGCGCTGCCGCCGTCGCAGGTGTCCTGGGTAGACGCCACCTGGAAACCGACCGACATCGCCCAGCTTCCGGCGGGGCTGATCGTGGCCGACACGCTATTGGCCGACACCG
>CAYYBU010000482.1:0-3613 GCA_964469945.1 uncultured Planctomycetaceae bacterium | reverse complement strand
CGGGCCGGTCGCGCTCGGGCACATTCTGCTGCAAGAAGACCGACTCGCCGAGGGCGACCTCGAAGTCGTTGGCGCCGCGTTGGGCCAACTCGTGCCAGTCGGGCGTCTCCACATAGTGGGCCTGGATCTTCACCAGCACCCCGCTGTACAGGTCCAGAGCCCTCTCCGGCGACAACTGCATCAGCGAGTTGCAGAAGCTGCGATCGGCATAGCGGCGGGCCAGATCGTAGTGCAGCCGGGCCAACTCGAAACGCCGCTCCAGGCTGCCTTCGGCCGGGTAGAGCCGCAGGGCGTCCTCGTAGTGCGTCAGCGCCTCGCTCCAGCGCCCGTGCTCTTCCAACTGCCGCCCGTGCAGCAACAGATCGTCCAACTGCAACGAACGGCTGCTGATGGCGATGTTGGTGGAGGGCTGCGCGCCGGCGGGCGCGCCGGCAAGAACCGCCAAGGCCGCGAGCCCTAGCGCGCTGACAAGCTGAAGAACCCTTCGAGGCATGATATCGTCCGTGTAGCTGAAGGCAGGGGTCGAATCCGTCGTTGCAGCCCAAGCGCGGTTCCGACACTGAGGCTACTAGGAAATATAAGACACGCTCGGGAGGTTGTCAAAAAAGCGGGCGTGGATTTTCCCCTGTCTGCTCGCTACAATCCGCACCGCCGGACCCGGGGGGGATGGGTCGCAACGGCCAGGCCCGCTCGCGGCGCAAATGCCTGTTGCGCCGCGGATGCCGAAGAGGACCGCCGCTGCGGTTGGAAACGATCGTGCGGCCCCCGGCCGCATTCCTGGCAGGCCCGGCAGAACCGGCAAAACCGGACCCACATTGTATCCGGCACACGCCGCGTGCCGCCGGCCAACGGCACACGGAGTGTGCCGGATACGTCCGAGAATTCACGCGACCTTGACCCACCCTACAGTTTGCGGCCCGCCGCCCAAGGGTGAAAAATTCACAAGCTCTCCGCGTGCCGCCGGCCAACGGCACACGGAGTGTGCCGGATACGTCCGAGAATTCACGCGACCTTGACCCACCCTACAGTCTGCGGCCCGCCGGCCAAGGGTGAAAAATTCACAAGCTCTCCGTGTGCCGCCGGCCAACGGCACACGGAGTGTGCCGGATACATCCGAGATCGCGAATCTCAGATGTTTCGTGCCTGAATCGCACCCTGCCGCCAGCGCGGCTGGCCGGTGGCTTCCAGCACGCCCTGCCAGAGCTCGCTTTCCGGCGACACGCGCTTGTTGATCGCGGTGACCGCCGCGATGGGCACGTGCAGGAACGTGTTGTGCCAGGAACCGATGAGCACGTCGGTCTTGCCGGCCATGGCCGCGTGGACCGCCTGCCGGGCCATCGAATTGCACAACAGGGCGTCGTCGCTGTTGGCCGGCACGCCGCGAAGGATATAGCTCGGATCCATGTACTTGAGGTTCACGGGGATGCCGCAGTCGCAAAAGTGCGCGGTGATCCGCTCCTTGAGAAACGGGCCGACGTCGTGCAACTTGCGGTTGCCCGAGGCGTCGGTTTCGACGTGGTCGCGCGCGATCAAGTCCTGACCCGCCCCTTCGGCCACGACGATCACGGCATGTTGCCGGTCGAGGATCCGCCGTTGCAGCGTTTCCAGGAAACCCTGCGGACCGGTCAGCGGGAAGGGGACTTCGGGGATGAGCGTGAAGTTGACCTCCTGGCTGGCCAGCGTGGCGCCGGCGGCGATGAAACCGGCGTCGCGGCCCATCAACTTCACCAGGCCGATGCCGTTGGGAGCGCCCTTGGCTTCCACGTGGGCGATGTCGAGCACCTCGCGGGCTTTCTCCAACGCGGTGGCGAAGCCGAACGATCGCCACACCATGGGCAAGTCGTTGTCGATCGTCTTGGGGATGCCGACGATGGCCAGCCGGGCGCCGCGCCGCCGCGCCTCGGCGGCGATCTGATGCGCGCCGCGCTGCGTGCCGTCGCCGCCCACGCAGAAGAGAATCTGGACGTTCTCGCGTTGCAGAAAATCGACCACCACGCCGGGCTCTTCCGGCCCGCGCGAAGAGCCCAACACGGTGCCGCCGTGCTTGTGGATGTTGTCCACCATGTCGACGGTCAGTCGCACGGGCGGTTGCCCCACGGCCGGATTCAGCCCTTGATAGCCGAAGCGGATGCCCAAGACGTCCTTCACGCGGTAGTTGAAGTGTAATTCCACGTAGACCGCGCGGATCACGTTGTTGATTCCGGGGCACAGGCCGCCGCAGGTGACGATGGCCGCCCGGGTCGTCGCCGGGTTGAAAAAGATGTGCTGCCGCGGGCCGGCCTTCTCGAAGCACAGTTCGTCGGCGGGACTTGCGCCCGCCATCCGCTCGATCTGGTACGGCACGCGGGTCGCGTCCGGGACGAATTTGCCCAAGCCGTCGCCATCGACGGCCGACAATTGCAGCGGCGAGTGGAGCGTCCGCGGTCCGAGGTTCGGCACGAGCAGGTCTTCCGGCGTCATGGGCGGGGATATCCTTATTCTTGAAGCAAAAAGGTCTCACGCAAAGGCGCCAAGGCGCAAAGGTACGAAGAAATTTGGGAGAACTGGGAGATTGAGTTGCTTCTTATGCACGGCGGCCACCATTTCTATAGACTTCACTTCGATGTCTTTCTTTCGTGCGTCTTCCTTTGCGTCTTGGCGCCTTTGCGTGAACCTTTTTTTATCGGACCTGGAGGATGGGCCGGACGACGCGGCAGCCGAGGGCGGACAAGTCGCTTTGCAGCCGCCGCAGCGTGGCCTCGTCCGGATAGGCGCCGATGATGGCGCCGCCGGAACCGGCAAAGTGGGCGGAGGCTCCCGCCCGGCGGGCCGCGTCCACCATGGCGACCTGACCCGGCGGCAGCCGGCAGATCGAGCGGCGGACATCGAAGTTCGCGTCGATCAGCCGCCCAAACGCGGCGGCGTCGCCGGCCACCAGCGCTTGCCGGGCCTGCACGGTCAATTCGGCGAAGTGGCCCATGGCCGCCACCACGGCCGGCTCGCCCTGCTGGAAACGGGCGCGGAGGTTGTTGTGAAACACCTCGGTCGGCTCGCCCACGTCGGTGCTATAGGCCAGATACAGCGGCGGCAGCAGGCCGAGATCCAGGGGTTCGTAGCGCCCGCAGCGCAGGCCGCAATGCTCGCTCATGCACTCGCGGGCGAAGTCCATGTAGACGAGCCCCTGGTAGACCTGGATCACGCGGTCTTGCAGGCCGGCGGCGATTCCGAGTTCGTCCGTCTCGACCGACAACACCAGCGAAGGCTGCACGTGGCGGGGAATTTCCACGCCGTAGAACTCCATCAGGCCGCGGAGCGTGGCCACGATGATGGCGCTGGAGCCGGCCAGGCCCACCTGGCGCGGAATGGTGCTCTCGTAACGGATGGCGAAGTTCCGGTCATGGAGGACATGCCCCTGCCGCTGGCAATACTCAGCGAACTTCCTCACCGTGGCTTTCACCAGCCGGATGCCGCCGTAGTAGCCGTGCAAGCGGACGTCGCGAACCAATTCCGCCAGCGATTCGAAGCGGCTCTGGTCCTCCTGGCTGGGCATCAGGTCCAACTGGTCCCATTCGTAGAGCGTCACCTCGGCCCAGAAGTTGCCCACGATCACCGACAGCGTCTTGCCGAAATAGCC
>CAYYBU010000481.1:0-3617 GCA_964469945.1 uncultured Planctomycetaceae bacterium | reverse complement strand
GCGGTTGCTCGTCGGTCGCCTTTGCTTCAATAAAATTGCTCAACTTATTCTGACGTGGGCCCTTAGGCAAAACCCTCGTGGAAAGACTACGTCTTCCCGGCCTCCCGGAAATCGGGCGACTCGGCCAGGGTGAACAGAATGATTTTCTCGCCGCTGGTGGTGCTGATGTCGTGGTGCATACTCAGCACCTTGACGCCGGTGATGTTGTGAACCATCGTTTCCAGGATCGGACGAGCCGTTTCGATCAGATGCGTCCGAACTTGCTTGAGCAGATCCCGTCCCCTATCGCCCGAAAGCGACTTGACCAGTTGTTGCTCGGCGGTGGTCAAAACACCTTGAATGCGGACCACCAGCAGATCACCGAGCAGGTGGGCGTGAATGTTCTTGGGGGCGCGTCCCATGTAGTCCTGCTCGAATCGCGAGATGCCACGACAGACGGCCGCTTCAATTTCCCCGATGGTTCTCATTTCGCCACCCCCCCCTGACAGAGCAGCACGACGCCCAGCCCGAAAGCGATTTGACGGACAACCGGTGAAAATTAGCATACCAAATGTGGAGAGAAGCGAAAAGTCCTCTTGCATTTGCCACTCAACGGTGTACATTGATGGCGGTAGAAGAGTCGCGGCACAGCAGGATCGCGGCTCTGCCAACGAAGTTGTCGGATGACTGGATAGAGAGCAACCCACTACGCTTGGGGGGGCTCGCTGACAAGTAAGCCGGCGCGGTCGAATACCCTCGGGTGTTCCGCCGCGTCGGCTTTTTTTATTCTAGGTTCCATCTTGAAAAGGGAGGTTCAGCCATGCTTGTTTTGTCTAGGAAAAATCAGGAATCCGTGGTCGTCGGCGGGGCGGATGGTCTTCATCGCCTGCTGCGAGTCAAGGTGCTGGCAATTCACGGCGCGAGCGTGAAACTGGGCTTCGAGGTCGATTCCGACGTTGCCGTGCAGCGCTGCGAGGAGTGGGAAGGAATTCAATCCGGCCAGTGGCTCGATCGCCTGACCGAGTGACGACGACACTACACACAACGGAGGGCCAGACCATGTACTTCTCAACCGCTGACAGTGGCAGTGAAGCCCGGCGCAAGCAAACGGACTGCGCACGGAACGATTCTGAAATCCGCTATCGCCGCCTCTTCGAGTCGGCCAAGGATGGCATCCTCATTCTCGATGCCGAGACGGGACAAATCGAGGACGCCAATCCGTTCATGAGCGAGTTGCTGGGCTACCCGCGCGAGCAATTCCTGGGAAAGGAGCTCTGGGAGATCGGCCTGTTCAAGGACATCGAGGAGAGCCGGGCCGCTTTTCGCGAATTGCAGGCGGAGGGCTACATCCGTTACGAGGACTTGCCCTTGGAAAGCAAGAACGGCCAGCGCCGCGAAGTGGAGTTCATCAGCAACGCCTACGCGGTCGGCGATCGTTTGTCCGTGCAGTGCAACATCCGCGACATCACCGCGCGCAAAGGGATGGAGCGGCAGTTGCACGAGCAGGCGAAACAACTGGCCGACGCGGACCGTCGCAAGGACGAGTTCCTGGCCATGCTCTCACACGAGCTCCGCAACCCGCTGGCCCCGATCGTGAACGCCTTGCACGTGTTGCGGCTGGAGGACGGCGAGAATTCGCTGCAAAAAGAAGCGCGCGGCGTTATCGAGCGGCAGGTGCGGCACCTGTCGCGCCTGGTGAACGACCTGCTGGAGGTTTCCCGCATCACGACCGGCAGGATTCGCCTGCAGTTGGAACGGGTGGCGTTTGGCGGCGTCGTGGAACAGGCGGTCGAGACCTTTCGTCCCCTGATCGACCGGCACTGCCAAAGTCTCTCCATCTCGCTGCCCAAGGAAATCGTCTGGCTGAAGGCCGACTCGACCCGGCTCGAACAAGTCGTGGGGAACCTGCTGGGCAACGCCGTCAAATTCACCGGCGATGGGGGGCAGATTGGGGTCACCCTCGACCAGGAGGGACAAGAGGCCGTGTTGCGGGTGAAGGATTCCGGCATGGGCATCGCCGCGGAGTTGCTGCCCCGCATCTTCGACCTCTTCTCGCAGGCGGACAAATCCCTGGACCGCTCGGAGGCCGGATTGGGCATTGGGCTGGCGCTGGTGAAGAGCCTCGTCGAGATGCACGGGGGCACGGTCCGGGCGTGCAGTGCCGGGCCGCAGCAGGGAAGCGAGTTCATCGTGCGGCTGCCGCTGCTGACGGCAGCGCCGATAGCGAGCGAACCGCCGCTGGTCAACGGACATGGCGGCCCTCCCCAACCGGCCACGGCCGTCGACCGCTTGCGCGTGCTGGTGGTCGACGACAACGTCGACGTGGCAAAGATGTCCGCGGTGTTCCTGCGCGCCGCCGGCTATGACACGCGCACGGCACATTCCGGGAAAGCCGGACTGGACGCGGCTGAGGACTTCCGGCCGCACGTCGTCCTGCTGGACATCGGATTGCCGGGAATGGATGGCTACGAAGTGGCCCGGCGTCTGCGGCTGGATCCGCAACTGAAGGAGGTTGGCCTGATCGCCATGACCGGATACGGACAAGACAGCGACCGGCAGCGTTCCAAAGAAGCCGGATTTGACGATCACCTGGTCAAACCGGTCGAGCCCGTCCACCTGCTGAAAGTGCTGGCCGACTTGGCCGCACGATCGTCCTAAGGGCCCGCGTCAGAATAAGTTGAGCAATTTTATGGAAGCAAAGGCGACCGACGGGCAAACACACCAGCCGTACAGACTTCGGCGGTCGCCTTTGCTTCCATAAAGGAATCACGGAAAAACTGTCACATGGCCAATCTGGCTCGTTCAAGACGCGATGGAAAGGCAAACGGCGCTGCGCTTGTTTGCCTTCCCATATTTGCTCAACTTATTCTGACGCGGGCCCTAAGGGCCTTGCTTTTCGCATCCCGCGCCGTACAATAGGGCATCAGGGGAAGAGGGGCTGCTGCCGTGAAAGCCGCTCTGCCCGAAGTGAAGTTGAAGTCGTCGGACGACTAGATGAAGAGCAACTCGGCGTTTGCCGGGGGGCTCGTTGAAGAGTAAGCCGACGTGGTGGAACGCCTTAGGGTGTTCCGCCACGTCGGCTTTTTTCGTTCTGGGCAAGTTGCGAGTTTATAACCAAAGGGGAGGAGCCTCGCAGGCGGAATGGTTCTGCCGGTCAAGGGGCAAATCCCGAATCACGAGGAAGGGTATCAAGATGAAGCGTTTCTTAGCATTGGTTCTGATTGCCGGGCTGGGCGTATGGACCATCGGCTGCGAAAGTCAGAAGGGCAAGACCGAGAACAAAACCGAAACGACAACCTCGCAGACCAAGGATGGCAAGACGACGGGCGAGACGACGACCACGGTCGACACGAAGACGGCGATTACGCCGGCGGTTCCAGACAGTGGCAATGCGACGACCAAGAAGACCACGGAGACGACCACCGAGACGACCAAGTAGTTTTTGCCATGAAATCGAATTTCCAACAGGAAAGGCTATAACCTATGCGAAGTATTTTGACCATCGCGGGGATGGCCGTCGCGTTGGTCGCGATGGCGGTTACCCTGGGGCCGCAGAAGACCGTATCGGGAGCCTCGCCCGCCAGGGCCGGCACGGCCGCCGTGGCGGCAGCGCCCGAGCCGGCGCGTCCGCAGGACGA
>CAYYBU010000480.1:0-3622 GCA_964469945.1 uncultured Planctomycetaceae bacterium | reverse complement strand
TGACCGGCGTGGGGCCTTCCATGGCGTCGGGCAACCAGACGTGCAGCGGGAACTGCGCGCTCTTGCCCACGCAGCCGCAGAAAATGCCCAAGCCGGCAACCACCAGCAGCCAATAGCCGTAGCCCTGGGCACGCCATTGGGGCAAGTGAGAGGCAATCGCCGCCTTGGACAAAGCACTGGCAGAGCCAGTGGCACCCGGCAAAGCCGTGGCGGCCGCGAGTTTGGCCGCTTCGCCGCGAGCGGCGGCGTAGACCATGCCGTCCGGCACGCGGGGCAGGTGGTTATTCTCCGCAGGACGGACCTGTTGGAAGATTCCTTCCTGGACCACCTGGCCGCGGGCGTCCTTCACGTTGTCGAAGGAAAGCGTGCCCATGCCGGTCCAGATGGCCATCAGGCCGATGATCATGCCGAAATCGCCCACGCGATTGACGATGAAGGCCTTGTTGGCCGCGTTGGAGGCCGACTTGCGTTCGATGTAGAAACCGATGAGCAGGTACGAGCAAATGCCCACCAGTTCCCAGAAGGCGAAGACCATGGCCAGGTTGCCGGCGATCACCAGGCCCAACATGCTGAAGCAGAACAGGGAAAGGAACTGGTAGAAGCGATAGAACCGCCCGCGGCGTCGCAGCGGCCGGCTATCGGCCAGTCGGGCCAGCGGGTCGGTCATTTCCTCCAACTCTTCATGCATGTAGCCGAACGAGTAGACGTGGATGCAGGTGGCCACCAGCGTGACCATGCAGAACATGGCCACCGTCAGGGCGTCGATGTAGTAGCCGATTGTCAGGTGCAGCTTGTCGCCGAACGTGCCCAGAGTGTACCAGTCGCCACTGATCGGCTCGACCAGCGGCAGCGGCGCGACATGCGGGTCATGCCGGGCATGTTCGGCCAGCTCGTGCGCGGAGGGCAGACAAGGATGCTGCGACAACCAGGCCGCCAAGGCGGCAAACGACAGCACGGCCGAGCAGAAGATGGCCAGCGTGGCCAGGTAACCGGCGCACTTGCCGCCGCGGCCCATGCGGCGGCCCCAAAACACGATCAGCACGAACGAGACCAGCGGCAGCAGCCAAGCCAGTCCCAAGAGCGTCGGCAAGAGCGTGGGCAGGTTCATAAGCTTCGTCACCCATTCCTCTCTCCATGCGGGAGAGGGAAGTTATCCTTTCAATTCGTCGGCACGATCGACGTCGATGGTGGCGTGATTGTTGTAATAGCACAGAGCGATGGCCAGGGCGACGGCGGCTTCGGCGGCGGCCAGCACGATCACGAACATGGCGATCAACTGCCCGTCGAGACCGAGCAGAAACTGTTTGTCGGTGCGGAGGAAGGGGGCGCCGAAGGCCACGAAATTCAGGTTAGCACCGTTGAGCACCAGTTCGATGCCCATCAGTACGCCGACGGCGTTGCGTTTCACGGTCATGCAGACCACGCCGCAAACGAAGAGGATCGCTCCCACGACGAGGAAATGCACGAGGCCAACGGGTTGGGTCAGGAGGTTCATCCTTCATCTCTCCTCAACTCCCGTCCGTGGCGTTTGGCACGGGCGAGATAGGCGGCGCCGACCAGGACGACCAGCAGGTGGACGGAGATAATCTCGAAGACCAACAGGTAGCCGGACATGCCGGCGCTCTCGGCGGCGTTGCCGGCTACTTCATCGAGGCGATCGGTGCGGACGCCCAGCAGGGCCATGCCCAGCGGGGTGGCCGTCGGGGCCGCGGTTTCCACCTGTCCGGCCGCATTGCCGGCAGCCCAGGCGTTGACACTGACCACGGCCTGCAAGAGCACGGCCAACAGCGCGCCGCCGACGAGGATCGCCAGCAGCCACTGGCCGCCGCCGGTGCGCATGGAGATGAACGGGCCGCGGGCGGTGAGCATGACGCCGAAGACGAGCAAGACCAGCGTGCCGCCGACATAGACCATCAGTTGCATGACGGCGAGAAAGTCGGCCCCGGCGAGGAAGAACAACCCCGCCACCGCCGACAGCGATACGACCAGGTAGCAGGCCATCCGCACGATGTTGCTGGAAACGACCACGGCGACGGCGAAGACGCACGTCACCAGGGCGAACAGCAGGAAGAAGAAGCTATGCCAGTGGATGGGTTCCATCGTCACGAGCTCCTTGGTTCAAAAAAGGGACCGCCCCAATGGAAGCCCGAAGCGCAAGCGAGGTTCGTCGAGCGGGGCATCCTCGCTTGCGCTTCGGGCTTCGATTCCGCTACGGCACATCGGGACGTGCTGCTGGTGGGCCTGCGCAAACCGGTCCATGGGTGCGCGGGCGCGGCGCTCGAAACATCAGGTTGTTGAATGTGCGACGTTCCGCCAAGAGCACGGCTTGCTTGACCCACCCTACGAGCTTCCTCCCGGCCGGTGGCGGTGGGTGCGGGGTGCAGCATTCCCTGCACGCCACCGTAGAGGGAAAATGTGTACGTCCAGAGCATCGCGCCGAGCAAACAGACCGAGGCCAGCGGCACGCAGTATTTCAGACAGGTGGTCATCACCTGGTCGATGCGCAACCGCGGCAACGTCCAGCGCAGCCACATCATGAAGGTGACGCCCACGTAGACTTTCAGGAGAAAATTGGCGAAGCCCAGCAGGTTGGCCAACGCAACGGCCGCAATGCCGTGCTCGGCGGTGAGTCCCAGCAATTGGGCCACCGGCACTGGGCCGTTCCAACCGCCCAGGAACAAGATGGCCCCCAGGGCGCTGACGGAAAACATGGCCGTATACTCGGCCATCATGAAGATCGACCAGCGGAAACCGGAATACTCGGTCATGAAGCCGGCGACCAGCTCGCTCTCGGCCTCGGGCAGATCGAAGGGGGCGCGGTTCACGCCGGCCGTGGCGCAGGTGACGTAGATCCAGAAGGTGACGAACGTGAAGGGATCGTGCAGCAGGTACCACTGGTTGACCCAGCCGGCCTGGGCGTCACCGATGGTCACCAGGTCCATACTGCCGGAGAGCAGCACGGGCACGACCACGCACATGCCCAGCGGGATCTCGTAGCTGACCACTTGGGCCGCCTCGCGCATGGCCCCGTAGAGCGACCACTTCGAGCCCGAGGCGTAGCCGCCCAGGATGACGCCGAAGACTTCCAACCCGGAGACCGCCAGGACGAAGAAGACGGCCACGTCGAGCCGCTCGGCCACCCAGCCGCTGGCGAAGGGGATGGCCAGAAACACGCTGAAGGAGGCGCAGAAACTGATGTAGGGCGCCAAGCGGAAGAGCATCTGGTCGGCTCCGGCGGGAATGAGGTCTTCCTTGCAGAGCAGCTTCAGGCCGTCGGCCGGCGATTGCAGCCAGCCGAAGCGGCCGCCGGTGCGCGTGGGCCCCAGGCGGTCTTGAATCCGCGCCGAGACCTTCCGCTCCATCCAGATGAAGACGGCCACGGAGACCATGACCACCGCCAGCAGCAACGTCACCTCGACCAGGGCGGCCATCGTGTAGGCGAGCCATTCCCACGAATCGCCGAGGCGCAGGGCGTGTAGCACGATCATCTGCATGAGCTTGGTCATCGGTCGATCTCCCCCAACACGATGTCGAGCGAACCGATCACGGCCGGCACGTCGGCGATCAGGCAGCCGCGGCACAGTTCCGAAGTCACCGAGAGGTTGCAGAAGCTGCTGCTCCG
>CAYYBU010000479.1:0-3623 GCA_964469945.1 uncultured Planctomycetaceae bacterium | reverse complement strand
AGAGATAGTAGTCGCGCACCGTGTCGGGGAAGACCTTGCTGTGCCACACCGATTTCGTCACGGTGCCCTTGGGCACGCCCTCGTGGCGCATCGAATCCGGCCCCAGCTTGTACTCTTCGTCTCCCGCGAAGACCTCGGGGGCAAACAACACCACCATCGCGACGACAACAGCGTATTTCATCGGGATTTGCCTTTCGTTGGGCGTTTTGGGGCGGGCGACTTGGGGGAAGGGCCGTCAGCGCGATTCATGACGGCCATCCGGTTCATTGTTGCTTCAACTGGGCGGCAAACGCTTCCAGGTCTCGATACTGGTGCTGCCAGGTCGTGTACATCGCCCCGACGATCCCCGGCACCTGCTTGCCATCACGGAGCCAGTCCCGAATCGCGCCCACCGGCCCGTCGTAATACCCGGCGAGGATCTGCCGCTGGCCCAGGCCCGAAAAGTGCCGGAGCGACTCGATCCGCTTGCCGGGGTCCGAGTTCCAGTTGACGATCACCACGTCCTTGTCGAGGCCCTTCCAGGAGCCGTACCACGGGCCGTCGCCCTTGACCAGATAGTATCGGCCCGCCTTCTGGGCGTTGTGGTGCGGGTCGAACATGTCGGACCAGACATACACTGGTTTGCCGGGGTCTGCCTTGCGTACCAAGGCCAGGCACCGGCGGACGTTCTCAGCCAACAGTTCGCCGGGCGTCTCGCCCGAACGGCGGCAGCTTTCGTCCCACCCCTGCACACGGATCTCGTCGTGCTGGAGGAAATAACCATCCGGCTGGAGGTGCTTGTGGACCTGGCCGATCTGCCAGCGGAGGATTTCGTAGAGTTGGGGCTCGCCCATGCAGCACATGACCTGATCCTCGTAGATGATCGCGGTGTGGAAATAGCTGAGCAAGACCTTCTGGCCATCACGGATGCGGCTGCCTGGCGGCACCGTGATGAGCGGCGGATCGTGCCAGGCGGTGAAGCCGCCGGGCCAGGGGATCATGCCGAGCTTGGGATCGCGGGCGTTTTGGAAATCGCGGTCCTCCTGGTAGACTGTCCGGCCGTCGGCGCTGGTGGCCCGCAGGGGCGCGCCGCTGCGGCGGACGACGTTGACCAGCCCGCCGGGCTCCAGCCGCACGTCGTCCCACCAGATCTTGCCGCGTCGGCCGCCCCAAATGCCCAGGTAGAGGTTCACTTGGGAGAACTCCAGGCTGTTGAAGGTTATGTCGATCCGCTTCCAGTCCTGCGTTTTCTCGACATGGGACTTATGGTAGGTCAACGCGGCACCGTCCTTGGCGAGCACGGCGATCTGGACTTCCCCGGCGGACTCGAAGTCCTGGGTCCTAACGGCCGCCGAAACGTGGTAGTAACGGAAAGGCTTTACCGCGAGCGTCTGACAGGCCCGGCCGTGGCCGTGCTGAGGATCGTGCGGCCCAATGTCCTGCATCCGCAGCGATGCGCGGCCCTCGAACTTGACGGCCGTGTCGATGAAGGTGATCTTGCCGGGCTGATCGACGAAGCTCCAGCCGGTGGGCACGTTGTTTTTCGACTGCTCGAAGCCGCCATTGACGAGTCGGGCCGAATCATCGGCCGGGACGAGGCGACCGCCCGTGGCCACGAAGGGGGCGTTTATCACCGGCAACCCCTCCGCCAAGTTCGGATCGCGGCTCAACAGGTCGTTGGAGTAGCCGATGGGGCAGACGCAGGCGATGCAGGCCAACTTGTGGGCCCGGCACGCCTGGCGAACGCGGTGGACGTTCTCGACGTACCGCTCGGGCAACTGGTCCCAGCGAAGGAACTTGCTGTCGGTCAGCACCACGCCGTTGTAGCCCGCCTTGGCCGCCCGGTCCAAGAGCGCCAGGGCGTCTTCGACATTCTTGTCCACCAGCAGGTTGGTGGCAAGGTAAACCCAGCGGTGCTCCAAGGCGGCGGCAGGGGATGGAGCCATGCACGTGGCCGTCAGCATTAACGCGGTCAGCAACCCACAGTATATCTGTATGCGCATCGCCACGGCTCCTTTGCTGTTCGACCGGCAATTCTACATCCTGGCGACTGCCTTCGTCACGTAGGTCTGATGCCCCGCGCGACAACATGGTTCCGCGGTGGGATGCCACCGGCGATTTCGTCGTTTGGGCGTTAAGATAGACAAAATGCCGCAGATGCCCTCCAGGGGCCCTGGCATCGAGCCTGGCGGCCTCCTGGATTCAAGGCTCTTTCCGGCCACTCAGCATCCAATGCCCCACCAGCCGCTTTCTTGCGCGTCTTGACGGGGTCGTGAGGCCGGGCAGCGGCCAGGCGGCTAAGTACCCGTCCAGAAACTATTCCGTGTGTTGCGTACTTCGGGGGTGGATGGTGTAATTCCACTGGGGACAGGTGGCATGGTGGGTGAGTTGAATGGCCTTGAACTCGACATTGCTGACACGCTCGCCGGTTGAGTAGGTTTTCTCGAAGTGCGTCGCGGTCACCTTCAGTCCCGTGCGCGTCGTCGTGCGACGGATGAACCCCAGCAGCACGGCCAGCGTGCTCAACACGAACCCGGACCAAGTCGCCGTCATCTGACTGAACAGGCGATGCTCAATGGGATTCCACTTCGACGTTCCCGACGGGTAGTGGCAGACGGTGATCGCCAACCCAGTTTCGTCCGCAAGGTTCTGGAGTCCCTTCTTGAAACACCGCGACCGCGCCGCATTGCTCCCGCCCGAATCTGCCTCGATCATCAGACGTTTCGCCTGCGGATAATCGGGCCGATGCAGATGCCACCAGTCGGCGATGGCGTCCACGGCCAGCTCCGACGTGTCGCTCGATGTGGCCACGCACACATGCCCCTCGTTCCGCTCCGGATCGTAGACTCCGTACTGCGACGCTCGGCACTCGGCATCTTGGGGAAAATCGTGGGCGTTGACTTTCTCCGCCTCTTGCCGCCACGATTGCCCGGCGTTCTTGAAATTCCCCACCAGTTCCTTTTTCTTGGCGTCCACGCTGATTCGCGGGTCGCCCGTGCTTCGGAATTCCTCGCGCTGGACAACGATATAGCGGAATTGTCGATCGCGCTCGGCATGCGGCCGGCCCGTGTGCAGCACCTTGCGATGGCTGCGTAGGCCATAGCCTTGCCGCCGCAGCAGGCGCCCGACGGTGGTGGGGCAGGCCCGCCGGCCCAACGCCTCCGACAAGCCGCGACCGCACCCATTTTTCGCTCGTGCAGGGGTTTCCGGCGGTTTCCGGCTCCACCAAGCGAGCGAGGTCGTTCAGGATGGTCGGGTCTTTTTTTCCACGGGCGGACGCCCGCCGCCGGGAAGTCGCACGCGGTCAGTCGGCCGACCGACGAGCCCCTGGTCGAGTTCATCGCGGCCGATGCGAATGGTTTCCGGGTGGAGTCCCGCGATGTCGGCAACCTGCTGAACGCCGCCAGGCCCGCGTCGCCGGGCTTCGCGTCCGGCGACCCAACGCCGTTGCTGTTCATCCAAACGACTGAGGATCAGATTGAGGGAGCGATGGTCTTCCTTTTCCGGATGATCGCCCGCCCGACATGCCGCACAGGCACATTCGTGAATCTCACATTCCGTTGCCATCATCGGCCTCCTTCCTTGGCAAGGCCGGAAATCTACCAAATCGAGTCAAATCACGGAATAGATGTTGGACAGGTGCT
>CAYYBU010000478.1:0-3626 GCA_964469945.1 uncultured Planctomycetaceae bacterium | reverse complement strand
CCCCCGCAGCAACCCATCGACGAGCATTGGTATCAGGGCACCGCCGACGCCGTCTATCAGAACATTTATACCATCGAGAAGGAACGGCCCACCTACGTGGCGATCCTGGCGGGCGATCACATCTACAAGATGGACTACATGAAGCTGTTGGAGCGGCACATCGACACCCAGGCCGATCTGACCATCGGCGCCTTGCGGGTGACGCCCCGCGAGGCCCAGCAATTCGGCGTCATGCAGGTGTCCGCCGACAGCCGCGTGCTCGGTTTCGAGGAGAAGCCGCAGCAGCCCACGACGATTCCGGGCGATCCGCAGCACGCCTTGGCCTCGATGGGGATTTACGTCTTCACCGCGCGGTTCCTCTTCGAGCAACTCTGCCTGGACGCCACGCGGCACGGCAGCAAGCACGACTTCGGCCGCGACGTGATCCCGGCGGTTATCGACACCCATCGCATCTTCGTCTATCCGTTTCTGGACGAAAACCGCAAGAAAGACGCCTATTGGCGCGACGTGGGCACCCTGGACGCCTACTATGAGGCCAACATGGACCTGGTGGCGGTCGATCCGCTGCTGAACCTGTACGATCGCCATTGGCCGATCCGCACCCATCAGCCCAACCTGCCGCCGCCAAAATTCGTCTTTGCCGAGCAGGGGCCTTCGCCCCGTCGCGGGCAGGCCCTGGACAGCATCGTCTGTGCAGGCTCGATTGTCTCCGGCGGCCAGGTGGAGCATTCGATTCTCGGTCCCAACACCCGCATCAACAGCTATGCGCAGGTCCAGGACTCGATTATTTTCGAGGGGGTCAACATCGGCCGGCACGCCAAGATTCGCCGCGCGATCATCGACAAGGAGGTGGAGATTCCCGCCGGCATCGAGATCGGCTACAACCAGGAACTGGACCGTTCGCGGGGTTTTACTATCACCGAAGGGGGCATCACGGTGATTGCCAAGACGCACGCCATGGAACATTTCGCGGGCGATGGTTAGCGCGTCGACAGGGACGGTCGGGCCGTTTATACTAGATTCATCCTGCCATATAGCCCCACCCCAGATTTTTCCCGCCTGAGGAGTTGCTCCATGTGTATCAAGAACGTGTTCGCCGCCCTGTGCCTGTTGTCCGCTGGATGCCTGATTGCCACGGCCGCGACGGCCGCCCATGCCGCCACCTATCTGGGTCCGACGGCGGTGGCCGTCGCTAAAGACGCCCGAACCTTGTACGTGGCCGAGATGGATGCCCGACAACTGGCCTTCGTCGACGTGACCGAGCGCAGGGTCGTCGCCACGATTGATTTGCCGGGCGAGCCCACGGCCGTGGTGGTGAGCCCCGACGGGAGCAGGCTATACGTTCCCTGCGCCGCCGTGAAAAGTACGGTTTGCGTGATCGACGTGGGTGCGCGCAAGGTGTTGGCCACCCTGGCGGTCGGCCACACGGCCACCGGCGCCGCCATCACGCCCGACGGCAAGCGGCTGTACGTCTGCAATCGTTTCAACAACGACGTGTCGGTGCTCGATCTGGCGGCCGGCAAGGAATTGGCCCGCGTGCCGGTCATCCGCGAGCCGCATGGGGCGGTGGCCACGCCCGACGGCAAGTCGGTCTTCGTCAGCAATCTTTTGCCCTTGGATGCGGCCGACAGTTATAATGTGGCGGCTGCGATCACCGTGATCGATACGGCCAGCAACCACACCACCACGATCCGGCTTCCCAACGGCAGTTCGAGCGTGCGCGGGCTGTGCATTTCGCCCGACGGCAAGTACGTCTATGCCGTTCATATTCTTTCCCGCTACCAGATGCCGACCACGCAACTGGAACGCGGCTGGATGAACACCAACGCCCTGAGCATCATCGACGTGGCCGCCAAAAAGCCGCTCAACACGGTGCTCTTGGACGACGTCGATCTGGGCGCGGCCAATCCCTGGGGCGTGGCCGTCTCGGCCGACGGCAAGCTGCTGTGCGTGAGCCACGCCGGCACGCGCGAGTTGAGCGCGATCGACGTTCCCGCCTTGCTGGAGAAGTTGAGCCGCGTCAGCGCCGGCGACAAGAAGGAGGCCAGTGCGTCGGGCTACGGCGCGGCGGCGGCCACCACGGCGGCCGACGTGCCCAACGACCTGGCTTTCCTGGTCGGTCTGCGACGGCGGATCCAACTGCCCGGCGATGGCCCCCGCGGCCTGGCCCTGTTGGGTTCGACCGCCTATGTGGCCGAGTACTTCAGCGATTCCTTGGCTGCCGTGGACACCGATGCCAAGTCGCTGGCGCCGGTGGCGCAGATCGCCCTGGGGCCCAAGCCGCAGCTCTCCGTGGCGCGCCGCGGCGAGATGCTCTTCAACGACGCCGAAATCTGTTTCCAGCACTGGCAGAGTTGCGAGAGTTGCCATCCCGACGCCCGCGTCGACGGCCTGAACTGGGACCTGCTCAACGACGGCCTGGGCAACCCCAAGAACACCAAGAGCATGTTGCTGGCGCACCGGACGCCGCCGTCCATGTGGCTGGGCGTCCGCGACGGCGCCGAGGTGGCGGTCCGCTCGGGCATCACGCACATCCTTTTCGCCGTGCGTCCCGAAGAAGAGGCCCTGGCCATGGATGCCTACCTCAAGGCGCTGCAGCCGGTCCCCAGTCCCCACCTGGTCGACGGCAAGCTCAGCCCGGCGGCCGAGCGCGGCAAGCAACTGTTCACCGATGCCAAGATCGGCTGCTCGCACTGCCACAGCGAACCGCTCTACACCGATCTGCGCCGCCATGACGTGGGCAGCCGGGGCAAGTTCGACGCCCCCTCGGACCGGTTCGTCACGCCCTCGCTGGTGGAAGTCTGGCGGACCGCCCCCTACATGCACGACGGCCAGCACACGACGATCAAGGACGTGCTGGTCAAAGGCAAGCACGGCCGCCACGGCGACGCCATGGAGAAGCTCACCGAGGCCCAACTCAACGACCTCATCGAGTACGTGCTGTCGCTGTAGAGCCGCTTGCCGGCTGCCACTCATACCGCACAACCCAGTCTACTGTGCCGCCGGACCATCGGCAACAAACGCCGACTGCCGCCACGCTTCATAGGCGGCCACGGCCACACTGACCGACAGGTTCAGGCTGCGGGCGTTGGCGTCCATGGGGATGCGCAGACAGCGATCCGAGTTGTCGGCCAGCAAGGATCGCGGCAGTCCTTGCGACTCGCTGCCGAAGACCAGGACGTCGTCCGCCGCGAACCGTGCCTGAAAATAGCAGGCCGCGGCCGTCTTCGAGAAGAACCAGTAGCGGCGGTCGCCCAAGCGGCCGAGCAGCGCGTTCCAATCGTCGACCGCTTCCCACTGCAAGTGTTGCCAGTAGTCCAGGCCCGCGCGGCGAAGATGGCGATCGTCGAGGCGGAAACCCAAGGGGCGGACCAGCCATAATTTGGCCCCCGCGGCCACGCAGGTGCGGCCGATGTTCCCCGTGTTGTCGGGAATCTCCGGCTGGTACAGAACGATGTGCATCGTGAATGTCCCTCTTCAAAGTATCCGGCACACTCCGTGTGCCGCCGGGCCAACGGCACACGGAGTGTGCCGGATACGATGACTCACATCAACCCCGCCAGCGTCGTCAAGCCGATAGGCTCGCGGCTGGCGAATGCTTCGCCGTAGCGGGCGCCAATGGACCA
>CAYYBU010000477.1:0-3636 GCA_964469945.1 uncultured Planctomycetaceae bacterium | reverse complement strand
TCCTGACTCCTGACTCCTGACTCCTGACTCCTAGCGTTTGCCGGTCACTTGGGCTTCGTAATCCTTGACCTCTTGCAGCCAGGCCGCACCGACGGGCACGCCTTGCGTCAGGCAGTAGTGGTCCCAGACGGCGCCGGCCGGCAGGGTCTTGATCTCTTCCAGCATGGCCAGCCGCGAGGTGAAATCGCCGCTCTGCTCCAACTCGCCGAGCGCGGCGGTCGGCTCCAGCATCGCCAACAGCAGGGCCTTGATCATCGCGCGCATGCCGATCGTCCAGGCGGCCACGCGATGGATGCTGGCGTCGAAGTAATCCAGGCCGATGTGGACGCGGTCGAGGAAGCCGCCGCGAACCAGTTCTTCGGCGATCGACCGCAACTCGTCGTTGAGAATGACCACGTGGTCGCTGTCCCAGCGAATGCCGCGACTGACGTGGAGCAGGACCTCGTCGAGGTACAGCAACACGGCGGAGATCTTGTCGGCGATGCTTTCCGTGGGATGGAAGTGCCCGGAGTCCAGGGTGAGCAGTTTTTGGTTGGCTACGGCGTAGCCCATGTAGAACTCGTGCGAGCCCACCACGTAGCTCTCCGAGCCGATGCCGAAGAGCTTGGACTCGACGGCATCCAGGTTGTGCTGCTCGTCGATGGGGGCGGCGAAGATCTCGTCCAGCGATTGCTTGAGCAGTTCGCGGGGGCCTTTGCGGTCGATGGTCACGTCCTTGTAGCCGTCGGGGATCCACACGTTGGTGACGCAGGGCGTGCCCAGCGCGCGGCCGATAGCCGCGCCGACGCGGCGGCAGGCGATGCCGTGCTCGACCCAGAAGCCGCGAACGGCCGGATCGCGATGGGCCAAGGTGAAGCCGCTGGCCGCCAGGGGATGCGAGAAGTAGGTGGGGTTGAAGTCCATGCCGATGCCCCGCGCGCGGGCCCAATCGATCCAGCCCTGGTAATGCACGGGCTCGATCTGGTTGCGATCGACCGCCCGGCCACCCGTTTCCAGATAAATGGCGTGCAGGTTCAAACGATGTTTGCCGGGGATGAGGCGATAGGCGGCGTCGGCGTCGGCCCGCAACTCGTCGGCGGTGCGGGCGCGGCCCGGGTAGTTGCCCGTGGCCAGGATGCCGCCGCCGGAGAGGCCGCCGGAGCGTTCGAAGCCTCCCACGTCGTCTCCCTGCCAGCAGTGCATGGAAATGGGGATCTTGCTCAGCTCGCGGAGCACCCGATCGGTATCGACGTCGAGCTCGGCATAACGCGCTTTGGCCAAGTCATAGGCCTTTTCCAAGACAGCGGTTTCCATGGGTGAAAGACTCCTCGGGATGGGGGGCGGAATCGACGGTGGCAAGAACGCTGGAGTATAACAGATGGCCAACAAGGTTTCCACGGGGGGGCTATTCTTCGCAGGAGAACTGCAAGTCGACGCAAAGGGGTCAGGTCCATGTTTTCGGACAAGGCTTTCCTCGAAAAGCGAAGCATTTGAGCCGAAAAATGGACCGGACCCCGACTTTGCAGTTCTCCTGCTATTCTTCGGCCACGGCGGCGGCCGCCTCGGCTTCCACCACCTCGGCCGCGGCCAGTTCCAACGCCCGATCCGTGCTGCTGGGATCCACGCGGTGGCAACTCTCCGTCAGCCGGGCGGCAATGTCGGCCAACTCGGCCTGCCACGGGGCCGCCTCGGTGTCGGGTGGGCTAAGCTGCTGGAATTCGCCCACCAACAAGATCAGCCGCAACACGTGCCGGAAAATGACCCCTTCCTGTTTTTGTAGTTCTTTGCAAGTGACGTACTTGTTGAAGTCGCCGGCAAACTCCAGCAACTCGCCGGCCGCCCAGACCGGGTGCGTCCGCAAATCGTGGACCCCCGGCAACTCGTAGTCGAACAACCGCCGCAGCTTGTCGGCCACCGCCAAAACCCAGACGCGATCTTCGTCATACGTGTGATGATGCTGATCCTGCTCGTCCTTGGGCTGCTGGGTCAATTCTTCCACGGTGGCCAGGCCGAGCTGGAGCAATTGCGCGTCGAGCCGCGTGGTGGCCAGCGGCCCGGGCGGCAACTGGTCCTGCTTGGGCACGCGCACGAAACGGCCCACCGAGCGCGGCAGCTCCAGCACGCTCTCCAACGCCTGGATCCGCTCGGTACGGTCGGCAATGCCCAGTTGCTTGATGAGGAACAGCGCGTAGAGCGGATTGACGCTGCGAAACAGCGCCAGCTTGGCCAACTCGGGCGTGGGATGGGCCAGCACGGGCCGATACGCCGGCTTCTCCGGCTCCTTGGCGGCGGCGGCCAGCGCCGGCGCGTTCAGGTTCCACTGCAAGACCAGCGCCGGCTTCTTCGCCTCCGCCTGCCCTGGGGACTGTCCCGGTTTTCGTCCGACGAAAACGGGACTGTCCCCTTCCCCGAAACCGGGACTGTCGCCTTCTCCGCGTCCCGCCTCCTCCTTGCCGGGCGGCTCCGGCTCCAGTCGCACGCAGCCGGCGCGGTGCAAGACCAGCAGTGTGCGGTCCAAGTCCTTCTGCCCAGCCTCCAGATAGGCCGGGTCCATCAGACGCTTGCCCACCAGCGTGCGGATGCGATCCACTTCGGGCGAGGCGTCGAGCATGTAGGCCAGCAGCCGCCAGGGTAGTGGGCCGCGGCTGTGCAGCTTGCCCGCCGGCGCGGCCACCAGCTTCTGGAATTGGGCCTCGGTCCAGTATTGCACCGAATCGTGCCGCTTGGGCCGCTTCTTCTCCATCATCTTCTTGGCACGCAACAGCCCCGGATCTTTCGTGTCGGCGGGAATCTGGTCGAATTTTTCCCGCCAGCGGGCCAGCCGCACGTCGTCCTCGTGGGCCAGCACGTAGACGTGGCCCTCCTTGTCGTACTGCGGGCGGCCGGCGCGGCCGAAGATCTGATGGGCCGTGCTGGCCTCCAACACGCGCATCTTGCCCGGCGGCCCCTTGAGGATGCTGGGCACCACCACGCTGCGGGCCGGCAGATTGATGCCCGAGGAAAGCGTCTCGGTGCAGATGGCCACGGAAAGCAGTTTGTGCTGGAAAAGCTCCTCGACGATCCGCCGATACTTGGGCAGCAGGCCGGCATGGTGGACGCCCACGCCGCGGAGCAGGAGTTGCCGCAGTTTCGGCCCGGCGCCTTGCGACCAATCGTGCTCTTTCAGTTCCTCGACCAGGCGGGCTTGCTGGCCGTCGCTGAGGACCTTTTTGCCCTTGATCTGCTCGGCCACCGACCAGCACTCGTCGCGATTGAAGCAGAAGACCAGGGCCGGCGTGCGGCGGGCCTCGTCGTTGCCGCCGGCCATCTCCTCCAGGTGCTCGCTGAGGAGCATATCGCCCACCCAATGAAAGCTGAGCGGCACTTTACGTTCTTCGCCCTTGACCAGTTCGAGGTTGCGCTTGTGGCTGTGGCGGAGCCAGTGGATAAACTCCATGGCGTTGCCCACCGTGGCCGAGAGCAGCAGCGTGCGGATGTGCGGCGGCAGCAGGCCGAGGGAGAGCTCCCAGACGATGCCGCGTTCCGGATCGTTGAAGCTATGGAACTCGTCCATCACGACGGCGCTGACCTGGCTGAAGTCGAACTGTTCGGCGTGCAGCAGGCGATTGAGCAGGATTTCGGCCACGACGACCAGCACGCGGGCGGTGGGGTTTTCGC
>CAYYBU010000476.1:0-3642 GCA_964469945.1 uncultured Planctomycetaceae bacterium | reverse complement strand
GGCGGCCGTCTCGGCGGCCCAGTGGCGGCGCGACTGGCAACATGCGGCCTTCGGCCTGGGCGTGCTGCTCGGCGCCGCCCTGGGCTGCGCGTTGCTGCCGGCCGACACCGCGCTGCCGTGGCTCCATCGCAGCGTGCTGGCCATCATGGCCGTCGCCCTGGGGATGCTCGTCGTCGGCGTTGGGCTTCGTGCCCTGCTGCCCAGCGGCAGCGATTGGATCGCCCGCGGACGACAGGCCCTGCCGGCCCTGGCGGGCTTGTTCCTCGTGGTGCTCGCGGCCGCATTGGCCCAAGAGGCTTGGCAGTTCGAGCAGTCCGGCGCCGTTGCGGTCATGCCTTGGGCAATAGCGGTCGTGGCCGCTGCTTTGGCAAGTGTCGTCGCCGGTTGCCTCTGTTGCGCCGTCTTTCCGGCCTGCGACCCTTGGAAACAAAGCGACCGCCAGCGGCAGATCTACGTCTATGCGGCCGAGGGCGTCTGCCTGCTGATCGGCTGCCACGTGCGTTTCACCATGCCTTGGCTGTTCCACGGCTTCTTCCATCAATACTGGATGTTCCTCGTCATGGGGTTGGCCTTTGCGGGCGCGGGAGTGAGCGAGTGGTTCCGCCGCCGGCAGCTTCCCGTGCTCTCCGAGCCGCTGGAACGGACTTGCCTGCTGATGCCGCTGTTGCCGGCGGTCGGTTTTTGGTTCCTGCCGGCAGCGGTCAATCCCTGGACCCTGGCCGGGCAGACGCCCGTGGTGTGGTTCCTCGTCGGCACGTTCTATGGCGTGCTGGCCTTCTCGCGACGCTCGGTGCTCTGCGCGTTGTTGTCGCTGGTGACGATGAATCTGGGGCTCTGGGTGGCATTGCACCAGTTCGGGATCGAATTCCTCCGCCACCCGCAGCTCTGGCTGATTCCGGCGGCCGTGGCGGCGTTGGCGGCCGAGTATCTCAACCGGCGGCGGATCAGCGAGGCCCAAAGCACGGCCCTTCGCTACTTCGCCATGAGCCTGATCTACGTCTCGTCGACGGCCGACATGTACATCGCCGGCGTGGGCGAAGACTGGCGGCTGCCGCTGGTGTTGATGGTGCTATCCGTGGCGGGCGTGCTCTTGGGCATTCTGCTGCGGATCCGCTCCTTCCTCTACCTGGGCGTCACCTTCCTGCTGGTCGACATCGCCAGCATCCTCAAGTACGCGGCGGTCGATTTGCACCACACCTGGATCTGGTACGCGACGGGCGTGGCCCTGGGGGCGGCGATCATCGCCCTATTCGCCGTCTTTGAGAAACGCCGCAACGACGTGCTCGCGGCCGTGGAGCGGCTGAAACAGTGGAGCCGCTGAGGCGCGCGGGGTATCCAAGAGGACGCAACTCTTGTATATAATGACCTCACGCCGCTGGGGCACCGCTAGGCTTTGTCCCAGCCACCCCCCTCCTTGAATCGCGAAACTCTATTTGGACCTGATGAGACGAGGCACCATGACGCAAACGGACCTAGCGACGACTACCGACCGCGACCAAGGCAGCACGGCTTATCTGGTGCTGGTGTGCCTGGTCGCCACGCTGGGTGGCTTGCTGTTCGGCTACGACACGGGCGTGATCTCGGGCGCGATCGAGTCGCTGACGACCCGCTTCGCATTGACCGATTTCATGAAAGGCTGGGCATCCGGATCCGTGCTCATCGGCTGCGCCACGGGAGTGCTGCTGGTCGGGCCGCTGTCGGACCGCTGCGGCCGCAAGCTGGCCATGTTTCTCGCCGCGGCGTTTTTTTTCGCCTCCGCCATCGGCACCGCACTGCCGCACGACATCGGCACCTTCATCGCCTTCCGCTTCCTCGGCGGCGTGGGCATCGGCATCGCCTCGATCTCGACGCCTATGTACATCGCCGAGATCACCCCGGCGCGGATTCGCGGACGGATGGTGGCGGTCAATCAGATCGCCATCGTCGGCGGCATCGCGGCCACCTCGCTGATCAACTACTTCATTGCCCGACAGGGCGACCAGGCGTGGCTGATCGATACCGGCTGGCGGTGGATGTTCGGCGCCGGCGTGGCGCCGGCGGTGCTGTTTGCGCTGCTGCTGGCGACGATTCCGGAAAGCCCGCGCTGGCTGATCGAAAAGAAGCGGCGAGCGCAGGCCCAGGCGATCCTGGCCCGCATCGGCGGCGCGGCGGCGGCCGAGTTGGAATGCCGCGGCATTGAGACGGCCATCGCGCGGGAGCAGGGGACCTGGCGGGAACTGTTCTCTCGCCGCCTGCGACTGCCGCTGCTGGTGGGAATCGCCTTGGCCATCTTGCAGCAAGTCACCGGAATCAACGTCTTTCTCTACTTCGGGGCCACGATCTTCAAGAACATGAGTGCCCAGACGGGCGTGGATGCCGGCTTGCTCCAGCAAATCGTCATCAATGGTTCGATGGTCCTGTTCACCGTCGTGGCCATCGCCAGCGTGGACCGCTGGGGCCGCAAGCCGCTGATGATCGTCGGCGCTTGCGGCATGGGACTGAGTCTGGCTGCCATGGGAGTGTTCGCGCAGCGGATGGCCGATCCCGCGGCCGCCCATAACGCCACGTTGCTCAACGCCATGCTGCTGCTGATCCTGGCGTATGTGGCCTCGTTCAGTCTGTCCGTAGGCCCGGTGACGTGGGTCATTCTCGCCGAGATTTTCCCCACTGCCGTCCGCGGTCGGGCCTTGGGATTGGCCACCTTCTTCCTGTGGATGGCCGACTACGCGGTCACGCAAACCTACCCGATCATGAACGCCGAGGGGTCGTGGTTCGTCCGCCAGTTCGCACACGCCTTTCCTTTTTACCTGTACGCGGCGTTTTGCGTCGTCCTGGTGCTCGTGGTACTGCGGTGGGTTCCGGAAACCAAGGGCAAATCCCTGGAGGACATCGAGCAATGCTGGAACCGGCCGCACCGGTAAGGGCCGGCGGTTGACACGCGCCCTCGGTACCCACTAAGATGAACGGCTTGGTTACCGGGTAACCGCTCACAGGGCGGGCGGGGACTGGTCCATTTTTCGGCCCGCCGGCGCGACCTGCAGAAACGGCCATGTCCGAAAACATGGACCTGTCCCCTTCTTCCCCGCCCTGTGAACGGTTACGTTACCAGAGAGTACTTTCCAGAGGGCAGTTGCCATGAGTTCCGAAAATGCCGGGACCGGCTTTGCGACCATGCGAGGACGGAACTATCCGGCCATCCGGCAGTTCACCGTCTTCCTGGAGAACCGCGTCGGGCAACTGCTGGAGGTCATTCGCCGTTTCGAGGGGAGCCGCGTGCGGATCGTGGCCCTCTCGATTGTCGACGCCGCCGAGTGTGCCTTCGTGCGTTTCCTCCTCAGCCATCCCGAGGCGGGCCGGGAGATCCTCGAACGGGCCGGTCTGGCCATCATCGAGACCGATCTGATCGGCGTCGAGTTGCCCGAGGGGCCGCAGTCGCTCTTGCAAATCTGCACTGCCCTGCTGCAGGCCGAAGTCAATATCGTCCAGGCCTATCCCTTGTTGATCCATCCCCGCGGCCGCGCCGCGGTTGCCCTGATGGTCGATAATATCGAAATGGGGCAAGAGACCCTGGCCGCCAAAGGCTTCACCATGATTACCGAGAAAGATCTGCAAGGCGACAGTGATCAGCCCGCATAAGGACCCGCGTCAGAATAAGTTGAGCAA
>CAYYBU010000475.1:0-3642 GCA_964469945.1 uncultured Planctomycetaceae bacterium | reverse complement strand
CGCTCCGTCGTGAGGAATTGCATCACGACGGAGCGTGATGAGTACGGAAGCTATTTTTCGGCCATTCGGCCTGCTTTGTGGGAAGGTCGTGGCCCGAAAACATGGACCTGTCCCCTTCTTCCCCGCCCTCGTAGCGGTGCGTGCTGCGCGACCCTACTTGGCCGCTTCCTTGTTCCACTGTTCCAGCAAGCCCTGGTAATGTTTATCGTCGAACTGGCCCGGCTTCACCTTGTCGAGATGCGCGTCGAGTTCGGCGAAGCGGGGCGACTTGGAAGGGACGCCGCCGGCCGGCACGTCGAGCCCGGCGGTCCAGACGATGCCGTTGAGCACGATGGTGCGGAAGTTGGGGTTGCCCCAATTGAAGTGCCAATGGCCGCCGGTGAAGCCGAAGCCGCGGCCGCCGCCGGGACGCTCGAATGCCCAGGCGACGTGCTCCGCCATCCCCTTGCGAGCGCGGACGTAGGCGTTGGCGCCGTGGGCGTCGTTGCCGTCGCGGCGGGTGCTGTCGGGCGGCACGGCCGTGAGGATCGGCGTCAGGCCCTTCGCCTTGCTGTCATCGCCGCCGACGAAACGCATGTGGTAGTACCACTCGTCCTCGATGGCGAAAGGCTTCACGCCGTTGGTCACCGGGTGGTGGGGCAACGTCTTGAACTCGGCCTTCCAGTTCGGATTGACCGACCAGAAGGTCTCGAAATAGCCGCCGATCCAGCGGAGCCAGGCGTCGCCCGGCGCTCCCTTGGGCATCTCGACCGCATAATGGATGCAGGCCAGGCCCACGCCCCGCTTCAACAGCTTGTCGAGTTCCTCCAGGTGCGGGATGGCCGGATTCGCGTCGCCGCCGTCGGCATAGATCACCACCGTGGCGGCGCCGTCCAGGGCGTGCGGATCCTGGGGCCAACCGTTCTTGTAAACCACGGCTTCGACGCCGGGCACGTTTTCGTTGAGGCACTTCGCCAGCAGCGTACAGCCGGCGTTGTGCTCGTGCTCGCCGTAGCCGTGGCTGGGACGGCCGGCGATGAAAACGATCTTCTTCTTGGCCTCGACCACGTTCATTTGGGCCGCAGGCCGGGCCTTCGCGCCGCCAGCCGGCTTGGCGAGCATCTTCAGCCGCATGTTGCGGAACTCGACCCGCATGGGCGGGCCGGCATGGAGCTGCAAGGCAATGATGCCGTCGCGGCGGGCCTGAGTGTCTTCGTCGGTCAACTCGCACATCAAGTGGCCGTTGACCTTCTGCGAGATGTGGTTGCCTTGGGCCGTAATGTCGTACTCGTTCCAACCGTGCGGCTTGATGAACTTGGCCAGTTCGTCGCTGTTGCCGAACTGTTCCAGCACCTTGGATTGATGGTCCTTGTTGATGAGGACCTTCTGGCCGCGCTGGGCCAGAATGCCGCGATAGTTCTCACCGTAGATGAAGCCGGTGTAGTGGTTCTCCCAGTCCATGTCGGGCTGGTAACCGCTGACGCGCCACTTCTGCGGACCTTCCCAACTGCGGATCTGGATGCCGGAGTTGGCAAAGCCCGGGTTGGGCATGCGAAACTCGGCCTTGAGTTGGAAGTCGGCCGGCTTGTCCTTCCGCCAGATGAGGAAGGTGTTGCCGGGGGCGGGATTTTCCTTGGTCGTTTCGCCGACGATGGCGCCGTTCTCGACGCGCCAGAGTTTCGGATTGCCGTCCCAGCCATCCAGGGTCTTGCCGTCGAAGATCGGTACGAAGCCCGCCTCGGCGGCATCAGTCCGGGCGGCGGCGCCCAGGGCGAAGGTCAACGCTACGACTCCAGCAAGTCCGATAGTCACGATCCGCATCGTCGTTCTCCTTGGAAGGG
The DNA here is from genome assembly GCA_964469945.1 of uncultured Planctomycetaceae bacterium. Taxonomy (GTDB): domain Bacteria; phylum Planctomycetota; class Planctomycetia; order Pirellulales; family Thermoguttaceae; genus CAYYBU01. The sequence continues at coordinate 1,822 of CAYYBU010000475.1, read as the reverse complement.
TGGCACGGTGGGGGGTGGGCAATTGGGGGACTGTCCCGATTTTTGTGGCAGGAGGCCACGAAAATGGGACTGTCCCCTTCGGCCGCCAATAGGCAGGCATGGCGCGGGGCAACTGCCCGCGGCAAGGCGACCGCATTATAGCATGGGCGAATTGGGCACGCAAACCATCGGCCTTTGTCATATCACCGCCTGGCCGAACTTCCCGCGGCTCTTTGCGCCTTCGCGCCTTTGCGTGAAAACGTTTTTCGCGTGCCGATCGGGAGAAGTTGCGTTTCTCGCGGCTGCTGGTGGGCCTTCGCTTCGCTTGTCCCGCCCTACTCGCCTTCGTGTTGCTTGACCATCGCCTCGATCTTCTTTTTCAAGGCCTCCAGATTGAAGGAGGCCGGGTCCTGCATGGGCGGATAATCGATGGCCGTCATGGCTAGTTTGCCGACCGTTTTTTGCACGACGACGAACCGCCAGAACTCGCGCGCCATGAAGTCGTTCATGTATCCACCACCCATGTCGTTCGTGCTCTGGCCGCGAAGACAAGGCGTCCGCTCGAACGGATCCTGGCGGAGGTTCACGATGGTCGGCATGTCGGTCGCCACCTTTTCGCCGGGCCAGCCCCAAGGCTGCTGGAGGAACTGGAACTTGAAGTCGTCGATACGAAGGGCCCCGAGCTGGGGACCGGCGAAGTAGAACAGCTCGTGCCGATTGCTCGGCCCTTTGCCTTCCAGGAGGTCCGTCTGGTTGTAGCCGTCGAGGTGGTTCTTGTAGGTTCGCTCGCCGAGCTTCACCCCCTTGAGCAATTGCTCGGTGATATCGGGGTTGCCGGCGGCGGCGCATAAGGTGGGGAACCAGTCCAGTCCGGAGAAGATGCCGTTTTCGACCGCGCCCGGCTTGACGTGGCCCGGCCAGCGGACGATGCACGGCACGCGGAAACCGCCTTCGAAGGAGGTGCCCTTGGTGGCTTTGAAGGGCGTCATGCCGCCATCCGGCCAGGTGAACACTTCCGCGCCGTTGTCGGTGGTGAAGACCACGATGGTGTTTTCCGCCTCGCCGATGTCCTCCAGGTGCTTCAGCAGTTGGCCGACGCTGTCGTCCATCTGCGCCATGCCCGCCTCCTCGACGTTGTAGTTGTTCGTGGGATTCATCGCGGCCTGGTACTTCGGCGGCAGGTAGGTGAAGACGTGCATCCGCGTGGTGTTGTGCCACACGAAGAAGGGCTTGCCGTCCTTCTTGGCCTTGTCCATGAAGTCGCAGGAATTTTTGACCAGCACGTCGTCGAAGGTCTCCATGTCGTACTTGGCCGGGCGGCCTTTCTGCCAGTTCTGCATGTCCCTCATGTTGGGGAAGGGGGCCAAGGGGCCTTCATCGACGATCTTCTGCTTGCCGATCTTGCCCCAGCGCGGCTCGACCGTGGGGTCGTCCGTGTCGGTCGCATAGCAATGCACCAGGTCGCGCGGACCGGTCTTGTCGATCCAGTCCTGGGGATAATCGAACCAGTACGGGTCGGACATGGCGTCGAGGTGGTACAGGTAACCGAAGAATTCGTCGAAGCCATGCACGGTGGGGAGATATTTGTTCAAGTCACCCAGGTGGTTCTTGCCGAACTGCCCGGTGGCGTAGCCCTGCGCTTTCAGCGCGCTGGCCAGCGTGCAGGCCTGCGCCGGCAGGCCCACGTCGGCGCCGGCCTGGCCCACGGTGGTCAGGCCCGTGCGCAAGGGAATCTCGCCGGTGATGAAGTTGGCCCGGCCGGCCGTGCAACTCGCCTCGGCGTAGTAATCGGTGAACAGCATGCCCTCGCTGGCAAGCTTGTCGAGGTTCGGCGTGCGGCTCG
>CAYYBU010000474.1:0-3649 GCA_964469945.1 uncultured Planctomycetaceae bacterium | reverse complement strand
CGCCGACAACCTCGTTGCCGCCGGCAACCTCGTTGCCGCGCTTGTGGGCCGCCTATCTGGACCGCCCGCTGTTTCCGGAAAACTTCTCTGCCAGCGAGTCGTTGGATTCCTGGAGCGGCCGCAGCCTGGACGATTGGAACACGTTCCAGCAAGGCGGCCAGCGGCTGGTCGAGTATTTGCAGTACGTGGGCTACAACGGGCTGATGCTGGCCGTGCTGGCCGACGGCAGCACGATTTATCCCAGTGCGCTGTTGGAACCGACGCCGCGTTACGACACGGGGATGTTCTTCGGCACCGCGCAGGACCCGCTGCGGAAAGACGTGCTGGAGATGCTGTTCCGCCTCTTCGATCGGGAAGATTTGCAGTTGATCCCGACGTTGGAGTTCGCGGCGCCGCTGCCGGCGGTGGAGGCCGTGCGGCGGCGCGGCGGCGAAGTGGAGTGGATCGGTCCGGAGGGGACGAGTTGGCAGCAGAACTACGCCACGCGGCGCGGCCTGGCGCCTTATTACAACATTCTGGAACCGCACGTGCAGGAGGCCGTGCTGGCCGTGGTGCAGGAAGTGGCCCAGCGCTATGCGCCGCACCGCGCCTTCAGCGGCCTGGCGCTGCGGCTTTCCGCCTACGGCTACGCGCAACTGCCGGGGCCGGAATGGGGCATGGACGACGGCACCATCGGCCGCTTCGAGCGCGACACGGGCTTGCAGGTGCCCGGCGAGGGCCCCGGGCGGTTCGCCACCCGCGCCGCCTTTCTCACCCGCCCGGAGCATCGCGGGCAGTGGCTGCAATGGCGTGCCGAGGGGCTGCATCGTTTCTATCGCCACGTGCGCGAGGTGCTGGCGGCGGCCCGCGGCGGCACGAAACTCTACCTGGCCGGGGCCGAGATGCTCTGCGGCGCGGAGATGGAGGCCGAGCTGCGTCCCGCATTGCCGGCGAAGAACACCCTGCTGGAATCGTTGATGCATGCCGGCATCGACTTGCGGCAATACCAGGAAGACCCGGCCATCGTACTGCTGCGTCCGCAGCGAATCGTGCCCCACGCGCAACTCAGCGCGGCGGCGGCGGACCTGGAAATCAACCAGATGCCGGACGCCGACCGCTATTTCGGCGGCCTGCCGCAGGCGGGCAGTTTGTTCTTCCACCAGCCGCAGGAAGTGCGCGTCGCCTCGTTCGACCAGCGGAGCCCGTTCAAAGCGAGCTACACGTGGCTGGTCGCGCAGCCGGCGCTGGGCGGAGCGCGGAACCGGCAGCGCTTCATCCACAGCCTCGCCACGATGGACTCGCAACTGCTGGTCGACGGCGGCTGGCTGTTGCCGATGGGACAAGAGGACTCGCTCCGCGAGTTGGTGGCGGCCTATCGCCAACTGCCGGCGGTCCGCTTCGAGCCGGTCAGCGACGGCCCGGCCGCGACGCCCTCGCAACCGGTGACCTGCCGCTTTGCCAATTGCGAAGGGCGGACCTACGTGTACGCGGTCAACGACGCGCCGTTCGCCGTCACGGCGCGGGTGCCGCTGTTGGCCTCGACGGCTTGCCAACTTCAGATGCTGCCCGGGGCGCGCCGCGCCGGCCTGTTGCGGCCGGGCGTCGACGGCCTCGTCTGGCAGATTGAGTTGCGGCCGTTCGACCTGGTGGCCGCGACCCTCTCGGAGCCGCAGGCGAAACTGGGGCGACCGCAGATTACCGTGCCGGCGGCGGCGGAAGCGCTCCTGGCGGGGCGCATTCGCCAGCTTGGCGCCCGGGCGGCCGCGCTGCGGGCGCCACCGCCTCTGAAAGTGCTGGAGAACGCCGGTTTCGAGCGACCGCCGACGACCGCCGACCCCATCCCCGGCTGGGCCGTGTCGCGGCGGCTGGGCGTGGCCTTGCAAATCGACAAGGCCGTGAAACATGGCGGCAGCCAATCGGCGCGGATGTCCAGCGACGGACCGGTGGCCTGCCTGGTGAGCCGTTCCTTCGCGCCGCCGGCGACCGGGCGGTTGTCCATGTCGGTGTGGCTGCGCGTGGCCGATGCGGCCCAGCAACCGCCGCTGCGGCTGGCTCTGCAAGGCAAGCACGACGGCCGCGATTTCTACCACTTCGCCACGCTGGGGCAGTCGGGAGACCCCGCGCAGCCCGCGGTGCGAATCACCAGCGAGTGGCATCCCTATATCTTCCAGGTCGACGATTTGCCCCTGGAGGGGCTTTCGGATTTGCATGTCCGTTTCGATCTGATGGGGCGCGGCGAAGTGTGGGTCGACGACGTGCAGTTGTTCGATCTGGCCTTCAACGACATGGAGATGCGGGCGCTGTACAAGCTCATCACGCTGGCGGACGTGACCTTGCAGAACGGCCAGATTGGCGACTGCATGAAACTGCTGGACGGCTATTGGCCGCGGTTTCTGGCCCAGCACGTGCCGCTGAGCGCGGAGGCGGCCGCCGCCATTGCCGCCCGGCCCGACGACGGCCCGGCGGCGGCGGAGAAGCCGGCGGCGGCGCCGCCGCAAGCGGGCTTGATGGACCGCATGAAGAACATGTTGCCGGACCGGCTGCGCTTCTAAAGTGTAGGGAACGCCCTCCGTGGCGTTCCGGGCGCAGCGGTGAGACGGAACGCCTCGGAGGGCGTTCCCTACGGCGATTCCTCCGGGCATTGTGCAACGCAGGGCCGCACGGCGCGCCAGCCGCCGCCAGCCGCGGACGGAAAATCCCTTGGCGTAAAGCCCCGCGGCGCGCAGCAATCGCCGCCACTGGGCCTGATGGCGGCGAAATTGCTTCAGCAGTTGCGTCTCGGCCTGCCGCCAGTTGCGCCGTCGTCGGCCGGGGGCCTGAAACCGGGCCACCAGGCGGCGGACCCGCTCGGCCAGCGCCGCCGACGCGCCCAGGTAGAGCGAACGCTGGCGGCCCTGCTCCCGATAGGCGAGGCGGTAGTAGGGGCCGAGCTTGCGACCGCCGCGCGTGCGCCAAGTGGCAATCAGCGCCCCCTGACGCGACAAGACCTCACGGCGGGCCAGCACCGCGGCGACGAGCCTCTCCTCCCGCGCATGTTGGTCAACAGATTTCCGCTTCGGCCACATGGGGCTCCCCCTGCGCAGGTTCGACGATCGCGGCCGACGTGCAAGTCAGCCGCGGCGCCGGCGACGCGGCGAGCTGCGGATCACTCAGGTGGCGAAGCTCCCGCAGACGCAGCAGCACGTAAGTCTGTTTGGCCTTGGCCTCGGAAATTTCCAGGTTGCGGTCGACGCACTCCTGGTACGCCGTGATCGAGCGGATCAGGTGGTCCTGGGTGTAGCTTTCGCCGAGGTGGAGCTGGTTGAGCAACTCGATCCAGAGCAAATAGATCAGGCTCAAGCCGGTCGCCCGCTCCAGGGCGTCGGCGGCCTGGAGCACGAGTTGCTCATAGGCCGGGTTGACGAACTCGACCAGGGAAATCTTGAGCTGCTCGGGGAGGCTGTCGAAATCGAAGCCCAGCGGCACCCAGTGAGGCCGGGGCACCAGGGACTGCTGCCGCCGTGGCTTGCGCCGGGCGGTCTTGTCTTTCGGTCTGCGCGGGGAGCGAGGGTTGACCATGAGTTCCTCTGCAAGAAGGGGGGATGTATCACAGGCAAACGGGGCGCGCCTAATTCCACTGCGCAAGGTTCGCGGAAAATGGGGACTGGCTCCGTGGCACGAGCCGGTGTGG
>CAYYBU010000473.1:2555-3653 GCA_964469945.1 uncultured Planctomycetaceae bacterium | reverse complement strand
CCCCGCGCGGATCACGGGAGAGGGATAGGGGGTTTGTCGGGTGGTCTTAGGTCTTGGGTCGTGGGTCGTGGCGGGCGGAACACGCCTTGCTGTAGGGAACGCCCTCCGTGGCTTTTTTCTGGCAAAGGCTGAACTACTGGGGTGTCTGCCGTCGTTGGGTGAACGCCACTTGGCTCATCCGGTGCCTTTCCACCGCCAAAAGCACTGACAGAGCCAGTGGCACCCGGCGCCGTTCCCCGCTCCCGGAACGCCGCAGAGGGCGTTCCCTACGCCGACGGGCGTCCTTTACCCGGCGCCTTCCCAAGACCTAGGACCTAATTTATTTTTGCGAACAAGGCTGGCATTTTTCCTCGCTTTTGGGGACAATAGAGCTAGAGGGCAATCGTTTGCTGGCACAAATCGGAACAGGTGGCTCTTATGTCCAAGCGCACTCGTCTTTCCAGACCCGCCAAGCGGGGGTTCACCCTGGTGGAATTGTTGGTCGTGATCGTCATCATCGGCATGTTGGCCGGCCTGATGCTGCCGGCGATCATCAAGGTCCGGGAGGTGGCCAAACAGACCACCTGCCTGAATAACCAGCATGAAATTGGCTTGGCGATCACTACCTACGAAACGCAGAAGGGGCATTACCCGGGCTTCCTCAACCCAAAGATCGGGAACGACACGGTGGCACGTTGCTGGCCTAAAGTCCTGCTGCCGTACTTGGGACGCGACGACCTCTGGATCGGCGGCTGGCGCACGGGAACGCCGACCAGCGCCGCGTTCTGGCCGCAGATCGGGCAACTGGTCTGTCCCGACGATACGGGCTCGCTCAACGGCAACTTTACCGGCCTGTTGAGCTACGTCGTAAACTCGAATATCTTCCAGGACCGCTCGGCGGAGACCAGCGGTTCGGGCCCCAATGACCTCTCGGCCGCCCAGATCCACGCCCCCACGCAAACGATCATGCTCGGCGAGAAGATCACGCCCGATGGCAGTTCGACGCAGGCCGCCGGGCCGATCGTGGCTTCGTACGTGAGAGCGGGCGAGGGCGTGCTTGCCGTGCCGGAGCCGGGCTCGCTGACGCTATTTGTCGCGGCCCTTGGCAGTGCCATCGCT
>CAYYBU010000473.1:0-2545 GCA_964469945.1 uncultured Planctomycetaceae bacterium | reverse complement strand
GCCCTGGAACACCACCGTCGCGAACACCCAACTCACCATGACCGCCGCTAGCTGGCCCGTCGCGGGGTTCACGAGCCCCACGTATTTGTCCACCGTGCTCTCGGGATCCCCAGTGGCCACGACGCTCGGCCTGGCGTCGAATCACGCCGGCATTTACGTGGTCACTTTCATGGATGGGCACGGCACCAAGCTATCCGACGTGGCCGACGACCTTTCTCCGTACCGGCCCGGCCCCTAGTTCTCCTGCCTGCGGGACCACGGCCCTGGCAAGCCGGCGGCAAATCCGCTATGATGGAGCGTTGTGGCCCGCCCCCCCCTCTTTCGTCGGACCGCTGGCGCCACGCTGCCACTGTTTCACCATCTGCGTATACAGGGACCTGTTCGAGGAATAGACATGGCTCGCAAAATAGTGAATCGTAAAGAGTTACGAGCGGAGAACGACGCCGCCGAGCGCGGCGGAGGCGAAGAGCAGACGGCCGTCAAGAAGAAGGCTCCCGTCAAGCGGAAGACGCGTGCCAAGGTCGCCAAAGAAGTGCGGCTGAAGGCCTTTTGGGGCGTCTTCAACCAGTCTCTGAAGCGGATTGCCGTGTTCGATTACAGCCAGCGCAAAGAGGCGGACAAGAAGGCCGCCGAGTTGAGCGAGTCGCAAAAATCGCCCCATTTCGTCCAACTCGTCAAAGAGGTGATCGAGGAGTAGCGCATGGACGGCAGCAAAGACGTGTGGATGATCAGCCTGGTGGCCTTCAACATCACCGTCATGGTCTACGGCTTCTATCGCGTTTTCATGCGCCACACCGTCTGGACCGGTTGGGCCGCGGTGGGGGCCATGGGCATGGCCCTGCTGCTGGGCGCGGTCGTGGCGGGCATCACCTACCTGGTCGTGTCGCGGGCAAATCGCTAAATAGAGTTTCGTGATTCCTGGAGAAATCACTGTAGGGAACGCCCTCTGTGGCGTTCCGGGCGCTGCTGACAAAACGGAACGCCACGGAGGGCGTTCCCTACACGGCTCGGTTGCGAGCCTCTCGGAATCACGAAACTCTATTTAGATGCCGTATGCGGCACACTTCGTGTGCTGGCAGGCCAGCGGATACTTAACCCAGCGTGTCGTCGAGCCAAGCCAGATACTTGGCGCTGCCGGCCACGACGGGCATGGCCAATATCTCCGGCACGGCGTAGCTATGCAACGCGGCAATCGCCTGCTCGATCTGCGCGTAGCGGTCGCGGCGGCTCTTGATCCAGCATTGCCACTCGTGATTGGTCTCGATCCGGCCTTCCCACCAATAGGTGCTCGTGATGGGCCCCAACACCTGGACGCAGGCCGCCAGCCGGCGCTCGACGAGCGCCCGGGCGATCGTCTCGGCATCGGCTTTCCGCATCGTGGTGGTGACGATCTGGATGTATTCGGTCATGCGGGCATTATACTGCACGCGGCCGGAAATGGGATGGCCCGTGGCTACAAGCACCATATTGACAGGCCCTCCTCGCCCATTACACTACTTGGTGGGAGGAAGCCACTCATGACCTCACGCCAGCGAGTGCTTGCGGCACTGAACCACTGCCAACCCGATCGCGTGCCGATCGATTTTGGCGGCCATCGCTCCTCCGGCATCGCCGCGATGGCGTATCGGAAACTGCGCGCGGCCTTGGGGCTACCCGTGCGGCCCATCCGCGTCTACGATCCCATCCAGCAACTTGCCATCATCGACGAGGACGTGTTAGACCGCTTCGGCGTGGACGTGATCGAGTTGGGGCGCGGTTTCGCCCTGGACGAGCGCGACTGGGCCAACTGGACGCTGCCCGACGGCAGCGCCTGCCAGATGCCCGCCTGGGCGCTGCCGGAGCGTCAGCCGGGTCAATGGGTGCTGCGTTCGGCCAGCGGCCGCGTGTTGGCGAAGATGCCCGACGGGGCGATCTATTTCGAGCAGTGCTACTGGCCGTTTCTGGAGGACGACGATCTGGACCGGCTCCCCGAGGCGCTGGCGGAGAACATGTGGTGCGGCATCGCCTCGCCGCCCGGTCCGCTGGCCGCGGGTCCCGATGGCCCGCGGCGGTTGGCCGAAGGCGCCCGCCGGCTCCGCCAGCAGAGCGAGCGGGCCATCGTGGGGCTCTTCGGCGGCAACCTGCTGGAGACCGGCCAGTTCCTCTACCGCAACGACAATTTCCTCATGCTGTTGGCCGCCAACCCGCCGCGGGCGCACGAGTTCCTCGACCGCCTGGTGGAGATCCATCTGGCCAACCTGGAGCAATTTCTCGCCGCCGTTGGCTCCGCGATCGACGTGATCGCTTTCGGCGACGACCTGGGCATGCAGAACGGGCCGCAGATATCGCGGGCCATGTACCGGGAGTTCTTCCAGCCGCGGCACGCGCGGATGTGGCGCCGCGCCAAGGAATTGGCCCCCGTCAAAGTGATGCTGCATTGTTGCGGTGGCGTGCGGCCCTTGTTGCCGGACCTGATCGAGGCGGGCCTGGATGCCATCAATCCGGTGCAGATCTCCTGCACGGGCATGGACGCTGGCGGTCTGAAGGCCGATTTCGGCGCGCGGCT
>CAYYBU010000472.1:0-3655 GCA_964469945.1 uncultured Planctomycetaceae bacterium | reverse complement strand
CGTTTCTGGCCCTATGGGCGCGATGGCTTCCGCACACGGTGCCCCCGAAGCAGGCGACGGCAACTGCGAAGCTCGAACCAGATTAGAAACACGCCCGCGCCCGTATAGACGAGCAGCATAATCCACACGATCCAGGGCACATGGCCATCGAAGGGAACCGTCGCGGCCGCCGTAGTGGGCCGGGTCATCGAGAACAGCATGGCCACCTCGCCGAGACTCCAACTCTTGACCGCCACGCGTCCCATGAAGCCGGGAAGGAGGAAACCGAACGGTGTCGGCCACGAGCAAGCCACGGCCTCCATCGTCAGCGGGGCCGCGCGGTCGAACCGGCCCGCCGCCTTGGCCGCGCCGATGCCGAAGGCCGACGCCACCGAGCCGACTTCGCACAACACCGGCCCGGAATCGACATCCTGAAAAGTTCCCCCCGCTCCACGCGGCATTTCCGTGAAGCCGGCGATCCAGCCGGTATCTTTCCAATAGCCTTTTTCATAATCGCCGTACCAACGATCGGCGACCACCGCGTCCAGTTCGCCGGCAAACAACAGGATGCCCGAGTTCCCGCAACCGCGGCCACCTTGCAAAATGCGACCCGATCGCGAGTCGGCCTGAAAAGCGGGCAGTCCTTCGGCCGCCTTCAACGGGCCGTCGAACGCCGCCATCAAATGCTTGGCAAGCTCGTCGTGGCGGGCGTTCTCCAGCCGCGCCGCCCGCTGAATGGCCGCCACTGCCCAAAGCATGTCGGCCGGATAACACTCGTCGGGATAGTCGTCGCGGAGGTGCAACTTCGCCGCGGCCAACTCGGCGGCCAGCGTCGTCCGCTGCTGAGACATCAACGCGCGATATTGCTGGTTTCCCGTGATCCGCTCGTAGGACGACAGCCCCAGGATCAACAACATGCGATAGAAGACGTTCTCCTTCTCCCGATAGCTGTCGCCCCATTTGGTCCGAACCCAGGTGGCCGTCACCGGCGAGGCGACGATCTGTGCGGCCTTCTCCACGCCCTCGCGGACGGTTCCTCGCGTGGCGTCGAGCTGGCCGCGCTGTTGAAGGTCGTCGGCCGTGACCAGAAAGAACACCGAGCCGAAAATGGGCCATTCCGTGGCGGGAATGTCGTCGTTTTGGAGTGATTTCGCATAATTGGTGTCCAAGTACATGTTCGCCCAGGAGACGTACCGGCCCGCGGCCGACTTGAACCAGAAGGGAACCAAGCGACTTTCGCCGGTCGTTTTCAGACGCGAGTCCAGCACCACCACGGCGATAGTGATTGCCGGGTAGATCAGAAACATCAGCGCCAGGGCAATCACCACGGCGGATACCGTGAGCTGGAACGCCAGTTTCCAGGCTGGCCATCGTTTTCCGAAATTGAGTGTGCAACGTTTCATGTGAAGTCTCCTGTAAGATGTTTGCAAAACCATGTCACACGCAGGCTGCCCTCACCCCCGGCCCCTCTCCCGCCAGCGGGAGAGGGGAGATAGAGACTGGCGAGCCCGCGAGCGGGAGAGGGGAGATAGGTATTGGCTCGCCCGCGGACGCATCCGTCCCATTGGGCACGACCACGTTCGCGCGGCTCGGCGCCTTGGTGCTGAGTTGCAGCACCCGCTGGAAAATACGGGTCGCAAAGGGCATCAGACCGGCACGGATGATGGCGACCCAAAGCGGATCGACGCGCGTCCAGGCCACGTTGTAGGCGATCCGCTTCAAGACGCCCGGCAGGCCCCACGAACGACGCAGGATCGATCCACAACTGCCGAACAGGCGCTTGGCATGGTCGTAGCCCGACTCCAATTGCTCGGGCGTCATGCGTCGCGGCCGAAAGACGGCGTGATACGTGTCGTAGAGGTCCCAGTTGCGATGCAGCAGTCGCCCCTCGGCCTCCAGCCGCGCAAACGCCCGGGTGCCGGGCAGCGGCGTCAGCACGTGGAACGAGGCCGTGAGGATCTTGCTGGCGACGGTGAACTCCAGCGTGCGCTCGAATACGTCGGGACCGTCGCAGTCGAACCCGAACACGAAACTGCCGTTGATCATGATGCCGGCGTCGTGGAAGCGGCGGCATACTTCGGCGTAATCGGTGGCCGCGTTCACCAGCTTGTTGTTGCCGCGCATGTTCTCCGGCGAAAGCGACTCGAAGCCGACGAACAGGCTGCGGCAGCCCGCCCGATAGGCCTCGTCGAGATAATGCGAATCGCGGGCCACGTCCAACGAGGCAGCGGCCTGCCAAACGATCCCCGAACCGCGCAGCACGTCGAACAACGCCCGGGCGTGACGCCGGTTGGCCAGCAAGTTGTCGTCCAGAAAGAAGACCAGCCGGTCGTCGATGCGGCCCAGCTCGCGTTCGATGTCGGCCATGGGACGCGGCTCGTAATACGCCGGCCCCCAGAAGCTGCTCTTGTAACAAAAATCGCACGCATGGGGACAGCCCCGCGAGGTGACCATCGTGTGGCGGATCAGGTAGGCGCGGGGATTCATCAGTTCGCGTCGCGGCAGCGGCACCAAGGTGGCCGAACCCTCCGGGCGACCGCGATAGAACTTCTGCAATCGCCCCTGCTCGAAGTCGGCCAGAAGCTGGCCCCAAACCGGCTCGGCCGGGCCGATGCACACGGCGTCGGCATGTTGGGCAGCCTCGTCCGGTAGGCTCGTCGGATGCAGCCCGCCGAGTACGACCTTCGCGCCCCGCCGCTGCCAGCGCGCGGCCAGCTCGTAGGCCCGGCTGGCCGAGGAAATGTAGGTCTGGATGCCGACCAGATCCACCTCCCCCTCCACCTCGGAAGATTCCACGTGCTCGTCGCGCACGAGGATCTCCCAAGTGTCGGGCGTCAGCCCGGCGATGGTCAGCAAACTCAACGGCGGGAACTGCGAGTACTTAATCAGGCGGAAGTGACTGTCGCCGGGGCGCTGCACCGCGGCCAGGATGAGCAACAGACGACGTTTCATGATTGTTTCTCCTGTAAAGCACTTTGCATCACAAAGTATTGGATCAAAAAAATACCGTCAAACGGGCTGTTCACGAGGAGTCGTCGCTGACCTGGTGGCCGCGGTCGACAATCTGCCGCAAGGTTTCCAGGTAGCGCTGGAAAGCCTTGCGACCCTTGGGCGTCAGACGCATGGCCGTATAGGGACGCCGGCCGCGAAAGCTCTTTTCCACGACGATATAGCCGGCCTCATCGAGCGTTCGCGCGTGGGCGCTGAGGTTGCCGTCGGTCAGTCCCAGCATCGATTTCAACTCGTTGAAACTGAGTTGTGCCGAGACCGCCAGGGCGGCCACGATGGCCAGCCGCACGCGCTCGTGAATGACCGCGTCGATGTCGTCGGGTTTGACGGGCTCGCTCATGAGATGACCGTCTGCCGTTGTTTGCGAATGATGTAGAATCCAAACAGCACGTGCAGCAAACCGAAAGACAGCGCCGCCGAGACCAGCCCGTACTGCGGGAAGGCCAACAACGCGACCACGCCCAAACCGATGAACGTCAGGCCCAACAGCCGCGGCGGGCGAATGGAAAACAGCCCGGCCGTGTAGACGCCCGTGCCGTAGAGCATCATCCACACCGGCACGATGTACTGGATTTCGGCCGCCTTCGGCTCGACGGGGATCAGGAACTTGACGGTCAATACCATGGCCACCACCACGCTCGGCGTGAGCGAGAAGGCGGCCACGCGC
>CAYYBU010000471.1:0-3659 GCA_964469945.1 uncultured Planctomycetaceae bacterium | reverse complement strand
AGGCTCCCAGCGGGACCTACGAGCTCCACGGCGACATCGGCACGGGTAGTGGTTGGCTTTCGACCGCCGCCAACTACACGTTGCCCGGCGCCCTGTCGGGCTGGAACATGATCACCTATGCGGTCAGTTCGTCCGGCTATACGATCTACGTCAACGGGGCAGCCGTGGCCAGCGCAAGCCTGGGTGGTACGCCGTTGTTCATGAAGGCAGGCCAGACGCTCGCCTTCGGCACGCAGGAAGCCGGCGGGGGCAGCTATGGGAGCGAGGGGTATTTGAACGGCGCACTGGACGAAGTCAATATCGCCAGCGGCACACTGAGCACGGCCCAGATTGGCAATCTCTACCTCGACCAAGTCGGCGCAGTCAACGTACTGCCCGCATCCACGGTGGTGTCGATCGCGGCCGGGGCCACGCTGGACCTCGATGGCTCGAGCCAAACGATCGCCGGGCTCTCGAACGTCGCGGGCGGGGGCGGCACGGTAACCAACAGCGCGGCCGGGGCGGTGACCCTCACGCTGGCGCCCACGACGACGACAACGTTCAGCGGCGCGATCCAGAACGGCAGTGGAACGGTTGGCCTGACCATCGCCGGCGCCGGCACTCAAGTCCTCACCGGCGCGAACACCTATAGCGGTGGCACGACGGTCAGCGCCGGCACCCTTTCGGTTGGCAACGCCAATGCCTTGGGCGGCTCCTCCACCACGATCGCAAGCGGCGGCGCCGTGTCGATTGCGATCGGCCAAACGGGCCCCTGGACGGTCTCCAACAATTTCGTTCTCAACGGCGGCGAGATTCTTAGCAATGATAGTTCCGACACCCTTTCCGGTTCGCTCACCGCGAATGCCGTCAGCACGTTGAGTGTCCCGGCCGGCGACACGCTGGTGATCGGCGGCACGATTACCGGTCGAAACAACCTGACCGAAACTAGTGGCGGCACGGTGGTCTTCGGCACGCCGTCCCTGCCCAGCGGTTGGAGCGACGCCGACATCGGTACGCCCGACGTCGCCGGCTCGGCAAGCTATAGTGGCACGACCTGGACCGTGGCCGGCGGCGGCTCCGACATCTGGAATAACGCCGACCAGTTCAATTTTGCCAGCGAGAGCTGGACCGGTAATGGCACGATCATCGCCCAGGTTAACTCGCTCACCAACACCGACAGTTGGACGAAGGCCGGCGTCATGTTCCGCAATGACACGACTGCCGGCTCGGCCTACGCCGACGTGGTGGCCACGGAAGGCCAGGGGGTCGCTTTCCAGTGGCGCACCAGCGCCGGCGGTGGTTGCAACTACGCCCAGATCGGTGGCATCAACGTCCCGGTGTGGGTCGAACTCGTTCGCAACGGCAACAATTTCAGCGGCTACTACAGCACCAACGGCACCACCTGGACTCAGGTGGGCACGACGCAAACGGTCACCATGAACAACACGGCGCTGGCCGGGCTGGCCGTGACTGCCCACAACAACGGGTTGCTCGATACGGCCACCTTCACCAACGTCAGCCTCGTCTCTGGCAACCCCCCACCGACCGTGGCGACACCTGCGGCGGCAACGCCCAACCCGGTGACGGGCACCACCACGAATCTGTCGGTGCTGGGCGCCGACCAGGGCGGCCAAGCGAGTCTGACCTATACCTGGTCCACCACGGGCACGCCCCCGGCGGCCGTGAGCTTCTCGGCGAACGGCACCAATGCGGCCCAGGACACCACGGCCACCTTCACGCAGCCGGGGACCTACGGCTTCCTGGTCACGATTACGGACCCCAGCAGCCTGTTCACCACCAGCAGCGTCAGCGTGACGGTGGTGTCGACGTTGACGAGCATTGTGGTGACTCCCGGATCGATGACCGTCTACGCGACGGCGATCCAGCAGTTCGCGGCCGTTGCCAACGACCAGTTCGGCCATGCCTTGACGACCCAACCTGCGTTCACCTGGTCGACGACGGTGGGCACGGTCAGCACCGGGGGGCTGTTGACGGCCTCCAGCAGTTCGGTCACGGGCACGGTGACGGCGACCAGCGGCACGATCGGCGGCAGCGGCAATGTCACCGTCGACAGTACAGTTAACCGTACCGCCATGATTGCCATTCTTCAGTCCGTGGAGGCGCTCAACGGTGGCGTACTCAGCCAGGCGACGATGACCTATTTGCAGACGCTGTTGACGGATGCTGCCGCGCTGAGCATGCCCGGCTACGTGCAGACGCTGGCCAGCTATATTATCGACGGCAATCCGGCCAATGCCCATTATCAAGGCCAGACTCTGGGCGATCTCGCCGTGGGCAGTTCCGCCGTGCAACTCGACGACTTGATCGACAAGTGGTTCCTGGGAACCGACCTTCCGGCTGCGGAGGGCTACGCGTATGGTCCCATGACCGGTCCACTCTTCGGCAGTTCGGGACCGTCGGTCTACGACGAGCACCAGGGCTTCCTTGGCGACTGCTATTTGATTTCGTCGCTGGGCGCGATCGCCGATTCCTCGCAGGCGGCCATCGAGAACATGATTCTCCCCAACGGAGACGGCACCTGGACCGTCCGCTTCTACGAGGACAGTGGCGTTGCCGACTATGTGACGGTCAACGACCAGGTGCCGGGTGGCAACGGAGGATTCATCTTCGACGACGCCGGCGAAAGCACGACCAATCCGCCCGGCGGCCTCTGGATCCCGTTGATCGAAAAGGCCTACGCCCAGTGGAGCGAGACGGGCAACGAGGACTATAACGGCAACACCAACACTTATGTAGACATCGGCAACGGCGGCTACAATTTCTGCGTTTACAGCCAGGTGCTCGGCAATATGTCGCAGGGCTTCACGGAGGCCCCTTACTGGTACAGTGAGCAGGTGTCCGACGCCGTGACGAGCAACGAGGCGGTGACGGTCTGCACTGCTGGCGGCGGCGATGGTCTTGTCCAAAGCCACGTCTACGCCGTGACCGCCTACAACGCAACGAACCAAACGTTCACGTTGTACAATCCTTGGGGCACGGACCAGCCGGGACCGCTCACGTGGGCCCAGCTCGAGGCCACTTGCGCTTACTTCGTTTATCAAGACGCCTCGGGCACGCAGCCGCTCGCCTCGACGCCGGCAGGCTCCTCGTTGCCGCCGGGCGCATCGTCGCCGGCCCTTGCGGAAGCCAACCCCGTGGCGGCGGTGTTCGGCACGGCGGCCACTGCCGCGGCCACGCAGCCTTTCGCCACGTCGTCGGTAAATGCATCGTTACTGGCTGCTACGGAGCCCAGCGCCGCGGCGGTGGTGTTGAGCGCGGCGACCAATGATTCCACGACTGGCAGGAACGCCGCCATCGATAGCGCGTTGGCCGGGCTGGCAGCCGATTCCTTAGGCGGCGGCAGTTCCCTGGGCGACCATAACGTGTCCGCCCGCCGGGCTGCGGAGAACGACAAAATCGATTCGGCCTTAAGGGGGCTCGACGAGATACAGTTCGGCGTTAGCAGTGGCGAGATTTCGGCCCACGCGCGCGCGACGGCCATCGACCGCGTCTTCGCGATGAGTTGAGAGGCTATCCGGAAAACCGGACACTGTCTTTGACGCTACTGGTTGCGCGGACGCGCGAGATTCGTTCGGATCCAGCGAAGCTGAGCCGCTCAGCAACTCGCGCCGAAGTCGGCTTTGAAGGCGGCGGCCAGCCGCGCGCCCCAGTCGTTCAAC
>CAYYBU010000470.1:0-3664 GCA_964469945.1 uncultured Planctomycetaceae bacterium | reverse complement strand
GAACGGATCTGACGGAAGGCGAAAACGTCGCGCGCGATGGCATTGTGTTTTACGGCGGCCATCACCTCGGCAGGAACAAGGGACTTGGCGTCCTTCTGCAAGCCTATCGGTGCATTAAGGATCGTTCGCAGGCAGCGCCGCGATTGCGGATTCATGGTCACTACGGCCCGACGCCGCCGCCGGAGGCGATCGAAATGGCAAAGCAGGCCGGTGTTGCAGATGATGTGGAGTGGCTCAACGATTTGCCGGGCGAGAGCAGTTCCACGGAGCAGATGGCTTGCCTTTACCGACGGTCCCAAGTGTGCGTGCTGCCCTATACGGGGAGCTTTGCCGGTCTGGCGGTTGGCGTTGCCGCCGCCAACCGTCTACCCATCATCGCCACGCGCGAGGCAGGCATTCCCGAGCACATCGGTGATCTGGGTATCTGGGTCAGCGGTAATGATCCGGTAGAGCTTGCCGACCGGATTTTGCAGGTCTTAAGCGACGAGGCGATGCGGCAGGCATATGGAACGCGGCTGCGTACACACGCGGAACAGCATTTGGGCTGGGATGCGGTGGCCCGCGAGACTTTGAATGTCTACCAGTGCGCCGTTGAACGGGCCGCAAAACGGCTTAGTTGTTGAACAGCATAGCAGGAAGGCCGGAAACGGGGAGTACCAGTTTAGCCTCAAAACCCTCTTGCGCCCTTCCCGGTAAGAGGGTATAGTGCATCGGCGATGGAAAGGGGGACAGACGCGCTTATTGGGGGCAATATGATAAATAGTTCTGACCCTATGCCGTTGCTCTATGCCGTTGCTCGGGGTTCAAGTGCGATTCGTGTCAGGAACCGTTTGTGCATTGCGAACGGCACGGAAATGGTTCCTGACACCTTTTCCGACCCACGTGAACGGTTGCCCGCCTTCTTGGAGCGGCCAGATGGACACGGAGACCGCTTCGAGCGGAACGGCCGCGTAGCCTTGAATAACCTCCCGATTTGTCCGTACTCCTCACGCTCCGTCGTGAGGAATTGCATCACGACGGAGCGTGATGAGTACGGAAGTTATTCTTCGGCCGGCCCTAAGATCTATCGGCCGGCGTCGGTGAGGAACGTATACCAGCCAAGGCGCTCGACCAGTTCCGGCGCCGCTTGATACCGATACCAATCGTGCTTGTGGCCTACCGAGCAGGCCACGTCGATCGCGTCGATCCGCTCGCACGAGCCCGGCTGTGCCGTGCAGAGCGGGCCCACATAGCCGAGGGCTTCTGGGCCGCCGGGACCATAGAGCCGCCGGTACCACTTCAAGACCCGGTCACTCTCGTTCCGCGTCACCAGCATGCGCTCGACCAAGGAGAGGGCCTCGCCATCGCGATGGCCGGGCAGAAGCCAATCGGCATCGGAGGCCGCGGCCACTAGCACGACGCGATAAGGCCGCGGCCGGCTTTGCTGTCGTCGCGCCACCACCACCGCCGGCGGCAGGCAATGACCGGCAATCGAGCCGCCGGCCAGTAGTTCCAGGGCCCCGCTCGCCGTCCGGGCGCCGAAGCTGTAACCGATCAGGCTGACCGGCACGTCCGCGCGCATGTCGCCGAGGAAGCGTGCCAAATAGTAACTTTGCGCGTCGCTGAATTCCGCCTTCATCTGCACATCGGCTCGGTTATGCCGGGCCATGCGCTCGCTGGGCCACGACCAGATCACCAGCCGGAACGGCCGGCCCGCGGCCGCTTGCAGCATGTGCTGGTAGATACACCAGCCGTGCTCGACCGCCGTCTGCGCGTCGGTGCGGTTGCCGTGGATGAAAATCGTCGTGGGCACGGCCGCATCGTCGCTGCGAT
The DNA here is from genome assembly GCA_964469945.1 of uncultured Planctomycetaceae bacterium. Classification (GTDB taxonomy): domain Bacteria; phylum Planctomycetota; class Planctomycetia; order Pirellulales; family Thermoguttaceae; genus CAYYBU01. The sequence goes on along the minus strand of CAYYBU010000470.1, from coordinate 1,852 downwards.
GGAAGGCGCCGGCGTCGGCCGGCTGCCACGAAGCGTCGGGCGCCAGTTGCCAATACTGAATCGCCGCGCGGCCGCTTTCCAGATCGCCGCACAACGGCGCCTCGCGGGTGCTCAGCAGCCAAACCTGTCCGCACGGCGCGCTGGCGGCCGCCGGCAACGGGGCGGCCCACAGCAGCGGAAGCACGGCCGCGAGGGCCCAACGAGACGCATTCATGCCGCGGAAGATTCGCATCATCTTACACATCCGGGTGTCAAGTTTGCCTCGTGGGCGCAAACGTTTCTGGCCGTAACGGCTACCCGACCCGCAAGGTCTTCGTAAGTGTTGCTCCTTTTCCGCAACATGTCAATAATCGGCATCATTTTTCTTGCCCCCGCATTCTACGACGTCGGAAAAAATCACGCGATGCGTTTGCACATCATCAACCGTGGTGTAGAGTTCTCTTGACGAAACGTTGCGGCCTGAAAAAGAACAAGTGCTTCCGGAGATACGAGTTATGAAGAAGTTGTCGATGTTGCTGGCGGTAGGAATGTTGATGGCCAGCATGAGCTGTGGGTGTTGCAATTGTTCGCGGCGCGGCGCCTGTGCCGATGCGTGTACGGCGCCCGTTTATGCGGCTCCTTGCGGGTCGTGCGGGTCGTGCGGGTCGTGCAGCACGTGCGAGCAGGCGGCGCCGTGTGCCACGTGCAACCAGCCCGGCGCCGTCGTCCCCGGCCCCGAAGCGTATGCCGCGCCGGGTGGTTGAGCCGCTGCCGCCGCGATTGCCACGCCTGTCGTTTCCCCGCAATTCAATGGCGTAGTCCATGTTTATGACTACGCGAATGCTGCGCATCGCGGTCGGCTGTGCCACGGCCGAAACGCGGCCGACCGCGATTGCGCGCGGATCCTTTTACTTGAAGGAGACCGTCCCCGTAGAAGCCTGAAGCGCAAGCGAAGGTCGTAGAGCGGGGCCCCCTCGCTTGCGCTTCGGGCTTCTATTCCCGCTACGGCAAATCGGGAAATTATTTTTCGGCTTGACCTAAGCCGGCAGCGGCCGCAAGCCGTGGACGATTTGGACGTTGCAGATCGGAATCCGAGATTTGAGATTCAAGATCTCACCGCTGAAAGCTGACCGCCCTTTGCCTCTTTCGCCACCCCGCCCCCTGTTCTGGCCGTGGCTGCCGGCGTAAGCTGAATGGGAGCCTCACGCAGATTCCCCACCCTGGTTGCTTTGCCCTCATGTCCACCAGTCCGGCGCCTAACACCGATGGACCGGGCGGTCCGTTGGACCTGATTGCCACCTCGACCTTCGGCCTGGAGGCGGTCGTGGCCCGCGAACTGCAAGCCCTCGGCCATCAGCCCAAGATTCTCCAGTCCGGGCGGATCCTCTTTCAGGCCGATGCGGCGGCCCTGTGCCGGGCCAACTTGTGGCTGCGCGCCGCCGATCGCGTGCTGCTGCGGTTGGACGCCTTCGAGGCCACGGATTTCGGCCAACTCTTCGATCGCACCTACGCCCTGCCCTGGGAACAATGGATCCCGCCCGACGCCGCCTTCCCGGTGACCGGCCGTTCGATCAAATCGCAGCTCTCCAGCGTGCCGGCCTGCCAGAAAATCGTCAAGAAAGCGGTGGTCGAGAAACTCAAGGCGGCCTACGGCATCGAGTGGTTCGCCGAAACCGGCCCTAAGTTCTCCATCGAGGTCGCGCTGCTGGACAACCAAGCCAGCCTGACCATCGACACCAGCGGTCCCGGGCTGCACAAACGCGGCTACCGGGCGCTGGTCGGCAAGGCGCCGTTGAAGGAGACCTTGGCCGCGGCCATGATCCTGCTGAGTTATTGGAATGCGGAGCGGCCGCTGCTGGATCCGTTTTGCGGC
>CAYYBU010000469.1:0-3670 GCA_964469945.1 uncultured Planctomycetaceae bacterium | reverse complement strand
GGAAATGCTCAGCAGTTTGCCGGCGGCTGGGGCGAACTGGTCGGCGGCGTGAACAGGCTCATCGACGCCTTCGTGAACCCGATCAACGATACGTCGAAGGCCCTGAAGGCCATGGCGGCCAAGGACTTCACCAAACCAATCGTGGGCAACTACGCGGGCGATTTCGAGGCCCTGAAAATCGCCGTCAATGCGGTGGTGGAAAATATCCGCTCGGCGGTGGAGCAGATCAACGAAAGCGCCAGCCAGTTCGCCGAGGGGTCGCGCGTGATTGCGGAAAGCTCGCAAACGCTGGCCTCCGGGGCCCAGACGCAGAGTGCCAGCGTGGAACAGATGAACGCCTCGATCGAAGAGCTTGCCCGCTCCGTCGAGGTGGTCAAGGACAACGCCAACGAGGCCAGCAAGGTGGCCAGCCAGGCCAGCCAATTGGCCGAAGAGGGCGGCAAGGCGGTGCAACGGTCGGGCGAATCGATGGAACTGATTCGCACCAGCTCGCAACAGATCAGCGAGATCATTCAGGTGATTTCCGAAATCGCCAGCCAGACCAATCTGCTGGCCCTGAATGCGGCGATCGAAGCGGCCCGGGCCGGCGAGCACGGCATGGGTTTCGCCGTCGTGGCCGACGAAGTCCGCAAGTTGGCGGAACGTTCCAACCAGGCCGCCCGCGAAATCTCGACCCTCATCAAGGAATCGACGCAACGGGTCGAGGAGGGCGCGCAACTGAGCAACCAGACCGGCGAGTCGTTGAAGCAGATCATCCAGGCGTCGGAAGGCACGGCGGCCAAGATCGCCGAAATTGCCGCCGCCACCGCGCAGCAGGCGGCCAGTGCCGCCGAGGTCTCGACGGCCATCCAGGGAGTTTCCCAGGTGACCGAACAGACGGCCGCCGGCAGCGAAGAGATGGCTTCCAGCAGCGAGGAGTTGGGCGCCCAAGCCAGTACGCTGCGTGAACTGGTCAGCCAGTTCAATATCGGCAGCGGCAGTGGCCGTGGCCGGGTTGCCTTGTCCACCTGATCGCACGTCCTCGGCAGTGCTTGTGGCACCGCGCCGAGGAGGTTGGCCGGCCGGGAGAAGAGGGCGGCGCGTGCTGCGCCGCCCTCCCGGCCAACTTGCGGCCTGTAACAGGGCAGGTTGCGCAAATATTGACAGGAAAGAAGTTAGGCCCAGGCCGAATGCCTGGGCCGCTTCACTGTTCTCCTGCCGCCAAGAGCGATTGACAGACCATCGTGACGGAGGGTAACTTATCAATTTGCCCGTGAGGCCCATTTTGGAAGGGAAGCGATGAACTACAGGACCATGCCGATCTTTCTTGCCTTCTTCGTGATGGGCGTCGCCGACGCCATGGGGCCCATGGCCGACGCGGTCCAGAAGGACTATGCGACGAGCAACGTGATGGCAACGTTGCTGTCGTTCTTTGTGTTCATCGCTTTCGCCGTTTTCAGCGTTCCTGGTGGTCTATTGGCCGCGCGCATCGGCAAGAAGAATCTGTTGCTGCTCGGCCTGGGGCTCAATGCGGTGGCGGTGCTGGTTCCCTCGCTGTTTTTGCCCAGTTTTCCGCTCTTGCTGGGCTGCATCTTTCTGCTGGGGGTGGGTACCGCCTTCCTGCAGGTCGCCGGCAATCCGATCATGCGCGACGTCAGTGCGGCGGGGAACTACAGCCGTAACTTGAGCTTCGCACAGGGCATCAAGGGTCTTGGCAGCACGGCCTCGACCTACTTGGTGACCGCGGTGACGGCCATTGCCATTTTCCACGGCATGGGCTGGCGAAGCAGCTTCCCCTTGTTCTTCATCATCATGGCCCTGGCCTTCGTGTTGGTGGCCCTGGTGAAGGTGGCGGAAACGAAAACCGACGAACCGCCCAGCATCGGCTCCAGCCTCCGCTTGCTCAAGGAGCCCATTTTCCTCCTGGCCGTGCTCGGCATTTTTCTCTACGTCGGCGCGGAGGCCAGCATGGGCCGGTTCCTGTTGCCCACCTTGAAAAGCGTCGGTGTGGAGGAATATCTGGCTGCGCCGGGCACTTGGGGCAACCGCTTGCTGCTGCCCATCTTGAAGAGCATCGGTGTCGCGAAGGTGACCGCCGGTGAGTTGGGTCCTGCGATGTTCTTCCTCCTGTTGACCATCGGCCGGCTGGTGGGCGGCGCCATCCTCACGGTGCTGAGCCCGCGCGCCTTTTTCCGCCTTTCCTCGCTGTTGGGCATGCTCGGAGCTGTGGCCCTTATGTCGGGATCTCCGCTGCTGTCGATTGCGGGCGTCTTTGCCGCGGGCCTGGGTTTCGCCAACATCTGGCCGCTGCTGTTCTCCATCACCGTCGAGGAAAAGCCCCAGCGCGCCAGCGAACTCTCCGGGCTGATGTGCATGGCCATTTCCGGCGGCGCCATTGTGCCCCTGTTGATGGGCCGATTAGCCGACCTGAATTTCGGGGCGCGGGCATTCCTCGTTCCCGCGGCCTGCTTCGCCTATTTGTTGTTGCTCTCGCTCAAGAGCGGCCGGACGCCCGCGTTGCAACGCTAAGGACCGATCACCATGCACACCGACCAGGACCAACGCGTCGTCATGACGCTGGACGCCGGGGGGACCAATTTCGTCTTCTCGGCCATGCAGGCCAACAAGGAAGTCGTCGCGCCAATCACGTTGCCTTCCAACGGGCACGATCTGACGCAATGCCTGGCCACCATCGTGGACGGTTTCACGCAGGTCCGCAACGTGCTGCAACAACCGCCCGTGGCGATCAGTTTCGCCTTCCCCGGTCCGGCCGACTACCCGGCGGGCATCATCGGCGATTTGGCCAACCTGAAGGCCTTCCGTGGCGGCGTGGCGCTGGGCCCCATGCTGCGGGAGAAGTTCGGCCTGCCGGTGTTCATCAATAACGACGGCGACCTGTTCGCCTACGGCGAAGCCATTGCCGGGCTGCTGCCGGAGGTCAACGGGCGACTGGCCGCCCACGGCAGTGCCAAACGTTACAACAACCTGTTCGGCATCACCTTGGGGACCGGCTTTGGCGGCGGCATTGTCCGCCGTGGCGAACTGTTTATCGGCGATAACGCGGCGGCCGGGGAAATTTGGGTGGTGCGCAACAAACTCCACAACCGCAGCTTCGCCGAAGAGGGCGTCAGCATCCGCGCCGTGCAACGGGTGTATCTGGACCATGCCAAAGTCCGCCATCCGCAGACGCCCACGCCCGAGGAAATCTACCATTTCGCCTGCGGTTGGGAGGGGGGCGATCAGGCGGCCGCGGTGCGGGCCTTCGCCGAACTGGGCGAGACCGTGGGCGACGCCCTGGCCAACGCCATCAGCCTCATCGACGGCCTGGTGGTGATCGGCGGGGGGCTGGCCGGTGCGGCAGCGCTGTTCCTGCCCAAGGTAGTGGAAGAGATGAACGGCGCGATCGAGACCCTTCAGGGGGCCAGAGTTCCCCGGATGGAAATGCAGGTTTTTAATCTGGAGGACGAGCAGCAATTGGCCGCCTTCCTTCAAGGCCAACAGCGGGAGATCTTCGTCCCCGGCACGGACAAAACCGTCATTTATGATGGGTTCAAGCGTATCGGCATCGGGCTATCCCGGCTGGGCACCAGTCGGGCGGTGGCCGTCGGCGCGTATGCATTTGCGCTGCATGTGTTGCCGTATGGGTGAAGGGAAGAACGGTAACCTGATTGGCCTCAGTGGGCAATCCTGA
>CAYYBU010000468.1:0-3671 GCA_964469945.1 uncultured Planctomycetaceae bacterium | reverse complement strand
TGGAGATGTATCCCAACGAGAGCGTCGATCCCTGCGAGGTCTACTTCTCCGGCTATCATGAGGTGGACGGCCGCCTGCTGCCGGCGCGGATGGAAGTCCGCACGGCCGATGGCCCTTTCGGCGCGTTCAGGTTCGATCGGTGGACCTTCGAGAAGAGCGAGAAAAAGTAGATGGATAACCGCACGACGAAAACGCCGAGTGCTCCAGCGGCCGCACGCACGGGTGCCACTGGCTTCGCCAGTGCCGCCGCCGGGATGCACCGTCCAACGCCATGTAGTGTCCGTCGGCCAAGAGTACTGGCAGCGCCCGTGGCACGCTCGCTTTTCAGCCACATCGCTGGGTTCCAGAGAAGGTCGCTCGGCGGGGCGGCCGTGCTGCTGGCGGTGCTATGGTCGTCGTCGGCGGCGCCGGCCCCCGCGGCAGAAATTTCCGCGCGCGACGCCATCGATCAGGTCCAAGCGAAGATGGTCAAAATCTACGGGGCCGGCGGCCTGCAACGTCTGGAAGCCTATCAGAGCGGCATGTTGATTTCCGCCCAGGGGCACATCCTCACCGTCTGGAGCCACGCCCTGGACACCGACTATATCTCCGTCACGTTGGCGGATGGGCGGAAGTTCGAGGCCAAGTTGCTCGGCGCCGATCCGCGGTTGGACGTGGCCGTGCTGAAGATCGAAGCCGCCGATCTGCCGCACTTCGAGTTGCCCGATGCGGTGGTGGTCCAGAGCGGCGCCCGCGTGCTCGCCTTGAGCAACGTCTTCGGCGTGGCCACGGGCAATGAGCCGGCGAGCGTGCAACACGGCACGGTTTCGGTGGTCGCGCGGCTGGACGCCCGCCGCGGCGTGTTCGAGACCCCGTATCACGGGCCGGTCTACGTACTGGACCTGGTGAGCAACAATCCGGGCGCGGCGGGCGGCGCGCTGGTAACGCGGCGCGGCCAGTTGGTGGCGATGCTCGGCAAGGAATTGCGCAATGCGTTGAACAACACCTGGCTGAACTATGCCGTGCCCATCGACCAATTGCGCGCCTCGACCGAGGCGATCCGAGCCGGCAAGTTCGTCGCCCGGCCGGAGAAGCAACCGGAGCAGAAGCCGGCCCATCCCATGGATCTGGCCCGCTTGGGGCTCGTGCTGGTGCCCGACGTGCTGGAGCGAACGCCGGCGTTCGTGGACCAGGTGCGGCCCGGCTCGGCGGCTGCGCGGGTGGGCATTCAGCCCGACGATCTGATTCTGTTGGTCGGCGACCATTTGACGCAATCGTGCAAGGCGCTGGCCGCGGAGTTGGAACTGATCGACCGCTACGACCGCGTCCGCCTTACGGTGCTGCGCGGCTCGGAGTTGATGGAAGTGGTGTTGGAGCCGGCCGACGAAGAAAAACAGGTGTCGCCATGATGAAGGTGCGAGCTTCCGACTTGAGGTTCCCCTCTCCCTCCGGGAGAGGGCAGGGTGAGGGGGATCTGCTGCAGAGCTCGGACCACGGGGTTGTCTGTCTTTTCCAAGGTCCCCTCACCCCGACCCTCTCCCGGAGGGAGAGGGGGACTCGGCCCATGGCCCTGGCTGTCCTTTGCCGGTTCGTCATGGTCGCGGCATGGCTGGCCTGGTTGCCCCTGGGCGCCGCGGCCGATGACGACCTGGAATCCTTGGAACAGCAGGCCATCGCGGCGGCCGTCCAGCGCGTGGCGCCCTGCGTGGTCGGCATTGAAACCGTCGGCGGGCTGGAACGGGTCGAGAGCGTGCTCTTCGGCACCGGGCCCACGACCGGCCTGGTGCTCGATCCACAGGGCTACATCGTCTCCAGCGCCTTCAACTTCGTGAACAAACCGGCTTCGATCCTGGTGCGGCTGCCGGACGGCACACGCAAGTCGGCCAAGCTGGTGGCCACCGATCACAGCCGCATGGTGGTGTTGTTGAAGATCGAGGTCGACCATCCGCTGCCGGTGCCGGAGATCGCCGCCGAAGCCGACCTGCGCGTGGGGCAATGGTGTATCGGCGTGGGCCGCACCTTTGCGTCGGATCGGCCCAACATGTCGGTAGGCATCCTCAGCGCCACGGGACGCATCTGGGGCAAAGCCCTGCAAACCGACGCCGCGCTGTCGCCGAACAACTATGGCGGCCCGTTGGTCGACATCCGCGGCCGCGTGCTGGGGGTCATCGTGCCGCTGTCGCCGCAGTCGGCCGAAGAGATCGCCGGCGTGGAATGGTACGATTCCGGCATCGGTTTTGCCGTGCCCGCCGAGCATCTCCGCAAGGTCTTTGCCAAGCTCAAGGCGGGCCAGGACCTCTATCCGGGCGTGGCCGGCTTCAGCTTGAAGTCGCGCGACATGTACATGGGCGAGACCACCATCGCCGCTTGCCGTCCCAATTCGCCGGCGGCCAAGGCCGGCTTCCAGGCCGGCGACCGCATCGTCGAAATCGCCGGCCGCAAGATTTCCCGCTCCGCCGAGTTGAAGGAAGAGATCAGCCGCCGTTATGCGGGCGACCGCATCGCGGTGGCCGTGCTTCGCGGCCCGCAACGCATCGAAAGCGAACTGGAACTGGTCGACAAGCTGGCATCCTATCAGCATCCGCTGTTGGGCATCCTGCCGCTGCGGGCGACGGAAAAAGCGGGTGTGACCGTCCGCTACGTCTATCCGCAGAGTCCCGCGGCGCGGGCCGGCATCGTCGCCGGCGACGTGCTCGCCAAACTCGCCGGCAAGGCAGTGGCCAATCGCGACGAATTGCTGCGCGAACTCGGCGCGCTGGAGGCCGGCGAAGAGACGGAAATCGAAGTCCGCCATGCGGACCAGACGCGCACCGTGAAGATCACACTCGATCACCTGCCCGATGACCTGCCGCCCGCGGAGTTGCCGCCGTCCCGTGCGGCCATCAAGTTGGCCGGCGCCAAGAACGTCAAGACGGGCGTGGTGCCGCTGACGGTTCCGGAGTTCAAGAACGCCGTCTGGGCCTACGTGCCGGAGAAATACGACGCCGCCGTGCCATACGGCCTGGTGGTGTGGCTGCAGGGCAACGCCGCGGTGACCCAGAACGATCTGCTGGCGCGGTGGAAGCCGCTCTGCGATCGTTACGACCTGATTCTCCTGGTCCCCAAGGCCGACGACGCGGCGGGTTGGAAGCCCGAGGAGGCGACCCTCGTCGAGAAGCTCATTCGCCAGGCCCAAGCGGCATACCACGTGGACGCGGCGCGGGTGGTCGTACATGGGCGTGAAAGCGGCGGCACGTTGGCCTGCCTGCTGGCCTTCCGCAATCGTGATTTGATTCGCGCGGCGGTCCTGCTGGACGCCCTGCCGGCCGGCCAACCGCCGGAGAACGAACCCCTGCACCGCCTGGCCCTCTACGTGGCCACGGCCGAGAAGTCGCCCCATGCGGCCGCCACCGCCCGCCTGATCGCGCTGCTGCGGGCGCAGAAGATCCCCGTCACTCTGAAGAAGCTGGGCGATCAGCCGCGCGATTTGGGGGCCGACGAACTGGCCGAACTGGTCCGCTGGATCGACATGCTGGATCGGATTTAGGGCCCCTCATGCGTCGCCACCTCGTGGGCATCGTTTCCCTGCTGTTGCTTCTGGGCGCCACGGTCGCGTGGTTCTCGACCGCGGCCGGGCAATACGCGGAACTGGAAGCGATGGCCTGGCGCGTGGGAGCCTTCCTGGCCGTATGCTGGCTGGCCTATCCAGACGT